>JAHJDU010000373.1 GCA_018812385.1 Pseudomonadota bacterium | reverse complement strand
ATTATCTTTTCATAATCTTCAACAACTCCATAATCCGCCACTTTGAACATATTGCAGCCCGGATCTGTATTGATGGCAATGATTTTTTTGGACTGAACCATGCCCACCAGATGCTGAATCGCACCTGATATGCCGACTGCCACATATATATCCGGAGAAATCATGGTTCCGGTTAGGCCCACCTGATGGTCTGAAGAAATCCAGCCTTTATCCACAGCCACCCGGCTGCAACCGATCATCACATTGCCAAATGATTTGCTCAGCACCCGGGTGAGGTCCTCGAGAATTTCAAATCCGTCATCTTCGCCAAGTCCTGCGCCCCCGGCTATCACCACATCTGCCTTGTCCAGCGCAATGATATCTTCCTTGACAATCTCCAAAGATTCCACCCGGATCATGGATTCATCAATTTGGGGAACCATTCCCACAATTTCTCCTTGCGAATCGCCCGGCTTTGCCGCCTCAAACACATTTCCCCTCATTGTAGCCAACTGCGGCATGCCCGGACACTTGAACACGGATATGGCATTTCCGCCTGAAACCGGTTTGGTTCGAAGCAAAAGACCCTCTTCCCCGGATCCGGCAGCAGAATTAATGGAGAAATCTATGCAATCCATGGTCAAGCGCGTATCTAAGCGGTAGGCAAGTCTTGGACCCAGCTCCATACCGACAAAAGAGTGACTCATTAACAAAATTTTCGGGTTGATTTGCTTTACTGTCTGCTCAATGGACTCAAGCCACAGATCGGCCTTAAAGCCTTTCAATAAGGGATGTTCCACTTTATAAACCCTGACTGGGCCATAGGAAAGTGCGGCATTTGCTGCTGTGGAAACCTCGTCCCCAAGAAGCAGAAGAGATAGCCCCCCGCCAAGATCGCGGGCAAGCTTTTTTCCTATGGTTAATAATTGGAGAGTTCTCAAATTCAATGATCCTTCTCTTACTTCTCCCAATATCAACACATCACTCATTTTTGTTCCTCCTTATAAAAATATATTCAGCATTCATCAGGATTTGAGTTCTTCGACTTCTGTACCTTCCAATGCCTGCAAAACCAGTTCGTTCAGATCCGTAACCCGAAGCATCTCATTCAACCCGGCGGCTTTGCGGGCATCTTCAAGCATGATGCGACACAAGGGACATGCCGTGATAAGTATCTGCGCACCTGTCGCAACAGCCTCACGGATTCTAACCTCACCCATCTTGACCTCGCCGTTGAGATCCTGCCACATTCTTCCACCTCCGCCACCACAACACAGACTGTCAGCCCCATGGTGAGCCATCTCCACGAGCCTGACACCCGGAATCGCGCGAATAATCTGTCGGGGTTCATCAAAAATCCGGTTGTAACGACCAAGGTAGCAAGGATCATGGAACGTGACTTTTGCTGCCATTTCTTTTTTAAAGGATAGCCTTCCCTTTTGGATCAATTCCCATAACACCAGTGTGTAATGGCGTACGTTAAAAGGCGCATCAATGTATTCATTTCGAAAGGTATGGAAGCAATGGGGCGATGAGGTCACAATATTGGTAATGTCATATTTATCAAAAAGATCAAGACACTTTTCCATTTGTTCTGTGGACAGGCCCAATTCCCCCACCCTTCTTGCAATGTCGCCACAGCAGGGTTCTTTTTTGCCCAGAATACCGAAACTGACTCCGGTTGTTTGAAGAATTTTTGAAAATGATCGGGCCATGCCCTGGGCCGTATCATCAAAAGAAGTTGTACATCCTACAAAATAGCAAAGATCCGCCGTTGTTCCTCTATTTGAGAGATCCACCAGATCAAGGCCTTCTGCCCTTGCACCCCTCTGCCGTTTGGAAGACTCCCATGGGTTGTCATAGTTAAACAGTTTTTCAAGGGTCTGATTCAACAGCTTGGGAACCTTGAGCCCTTCTTCTATGGCTAAGACCCTTTTCTTGATAACGGCTTCAAAGGTGGCACCATAAATAGGACAGACTTCCAGGCAGGCCCGGCAGGTCGTGCAATACCAGTAATTCTCATCTATCTGGGTTTCTTCATGTCGGGACATAAACCGGATATCTCCCAATGGGGAATATTCTTGCCATAATTTATGGCGCATGGACTGAACAAAATCACGGGGAGAAAAAGGTTCTTTGGCTCCTGCAGAAGGACAGGAGGCAACACACCGTCCGCAACGCATGCAGGCATCAAAAAAAATGAAATCCGTTACATCTGTTTTTCCCGGCTCATCTTCGATATCCATAATAACAGGTGTGGCAGATCCATGGACATAAATGCTCACAGGTGCCCCCAGAATATGAAACAGTTTGGAATTTCTTTTGATTTATTTACAAGAACTACAACTGATAATCATAAAAAAGTCGTGCAGGATATATT
>JAHJDU010000372.1 GCA_018812385.1 Pseudomonadota bacterium | reverse complement strand
GACAAACTTCAAATAATTAATACTGAGTTTCATGATCTTCTCTACAGCTTGAGCAACAGCCCGAAACTGATCAAAATGATCAACCAGCTTCGGGCTCAGATTTCAAGGTTCAGGCAGATTATCCTAAAGCAGTATGAATATGCTCTTCAGAGCAATGACGACCATGTCAAAATGCTGGATGCCATTAAAAACCGGGATGGAGATATGGTTGAACAACTCGTCAGAGCGCACATTATTAACGGAAAAGAAGCTGTTCTAAGCCAGTTAAAAAAAGAGGAAAAAGAAAAAAAGAGTGCCTAACATCAAGGACATACTTTCAGGTGATCAGAGATCCGGCGCACGGATGATCCGTCTGATTGAAAACAATGATCCTGCTGCCTTTGAACTTTTAAAAGAGCTCTATGCCCATTCCGGCAACGCCTTTGTAATAGGTATCACCGGGGCTCCCGGCGTGGGCAAATCCACCTTGATTGATGCTTTGATTCTGGAATTTCGCAAACTTGACTTTAAGGTTGCCGTCATTGCCGTGGACCCTTCAAGTCCTGTTTCCGGCGGCGCTATTTTAGGGGACCGGCTGCGCATGCAGCGCCATGCAACAGATAAAAACGTATTTATCCGCTCCATGGCATCAAGGGGACAAAAGGGAGGGCTTTCACGGGCCACAAAAGATGCTGCAATTGTCCTTGATGCCATGGGATATAAAATCATTATCATTGAAACCGTGGGAGCAGGACAAGCTGAGTTTGGCATTGCCTCTGTCGCCCATTCAATAGGGATTGTCACCATCCCTGGAACAGGAGACGGCATCCAGGCGGTCAAGGCAGGCATCCTTGAAATCGGAGATATCTTTATTGTCAATAAAAGTGACAGGCCTGATGCAGAGGCATCTGTGCTTGATCTTACAATGATGCTCAGCATGCGCAATTCCAATACCCGGGGACAGATTTCAAATCAGGCACCCGGAGATAGATTTCAAATCTGTCCTCAAAAAGGATGCTCAACCTGGGCTCCCGGCGTTCTGAAAACAATTGCCCAAAATGGAACCGGGGTAAAAGAACTTGCCGACACCTTTTTATCTCATTTTGATTTTATGAAAAAAAATACCATTCTTGATCTTAAAAAAAAAGAACTGGAACGTATCTATTTTAATTCACTTTTAAAGGATCTGGCCCTGGAAAAAATACTCTTGTTTATGAAAGAATCAAATGATTTCAAAGAAGCGCTAAATGAAATTGAATCTGGTTCAATGGACCCGATAACTGCAGCGAAAACTGTGGTCAATAACCTGAAGATCACACGTAACCTGAAGGTCACACGTAAAAATGATGGCCCAGGAAAATTAAGAAAAATGTAAAGGAAATGGAGTTATGGAAACAAAAAACAAAATTCGGGTACTGATCGCCAAACCAGGCCTGGACGGGCATGACAAGGGCGCAAAAATTGTAGCCCTTGCCTTAAGGGATGCGGGCATGGAAGTCATCTATTCAGGACTCCACCAGACCCTTGATCAGATCATACAGACTGCCACCCAGGAAGCAGTGGATATCATCGGGTTAAGCATTATGTCAGGGGCACATCTGCCCATATCTGAAAAGCTGATCGCTATGATGAAGGAACAAGGGATTGATGATATCCGCCTGACCGTGGGAGGGGTCATTCCCTATCAGGATATTCCTAAACTCAAAAAGATGGGTGTAGCCGAAGTGTTTCCCGGTGGAACCTCTTTTGAGGAGATTACTAAAGGTATGAATAGTCTTTTTCAATAAAACAGACATTTCCCATAATAGAGAGGTAAAAACAATGGGTGTAGCAAAATATATAAAGGATGAAAGAGGTGCAATTAAAGAGGTGACCTACCAGTCCGGGATAAAGGTAAAACCGGTCTATGGGCCGGAAGATCTTGAAAAAGCAGGATTTACATATGAAAAAGATTTAGGAGCTCCCGGAGAATACCCGTTTACACGCAGCATTCATCCTCAAAGCTATCGCAGCCGTGCCTGGACCACAAGGCAGTATACAGGATTCGGCACTCCGGAAGAAACAAACAAACGGTTCAAACTCATGATCACCAATGGTCAGAACGGCCTGAACGTGGCCTTTGACCTTCCCACACAGATGGGCTATGACTCGGATCATCCCCTGGCAGAAGGTGAAGTCGGGCGAGTTGGCATGGCCATTGACTCTTTAAAAGATTTTGAGACGGCTTTTGCAGGAATCCCTTTGGACCGGATCGGGTCCGGGTTAACCATAAATGCCGTGGCCACCATCATGATGGCAATGTACCAGGCAGTGGCAGAAAAATTCGGGTATTCCAAAGAACAAATTTCCACGACTCCCCAGAATGACATTTTAAAAGAAATGATCGGTCGGGGTGCCTGGATTTTTCCTGTTGAGCATGGGGTAAGACTAGTCGGAGATTCAATCGAATACGCAGTCAAGGAACTGCCTAAGTCCAATCCAGTGAGTCTTTGCGGATACCATATACGCGAATCAGGGGCCACACCGGCCCAGGAAATCGCCTATGCATTTGAGATTGCCAAGGCCTATATTGATAATGTGGTACAGCGGGGTATACGGCCGGAGGAATTTGTAGGGCGGTTTTCCTTTAATTTAAATGTGTATGGTAACCTGTGGGAGCAGATTGCCAAGTTCAGGGCTGCGAGAAAACTCTGGGCAAAAATGCTGAAAAATGAATATGGTGTTACAGATAAGAAAAAACTCTTTTTAAGGGGTCTGTTTGGCGGCGGCGGTTCCGGACTTACCAAGGAACAACCGGAGAACAATATCATGAGAGGTGCTTATTATGCGCTTGGCGCAGCCCTTTCCGGTGCTCAGACCACAGCATTGTGTTCCTTTGATGAAGCCTATACCATCCCTACCCCGCGCTCTGCCCTGCTCTCTTTGAGAACCCTTGAACTGCTCATGGAGGAAGTGGGTCTAAGAGATACAGTTGATCCCTTGGCAGGATCATATTTTATTGAAACCCTAACCCTTGAGATGGAAGAAAAAATTCTTGAGGAGATGAAAGAGGTCCAAAAATGGGGTGGCATGACCAAAAGCATATCAGACGGCTTTATCCAGAGAAAAATCTCCAGACAGGCCTATGAGTATGAAAAAGGGCTGCAGTCCGGAGAGTACAGAAAAGTCGGGCTTAATCTAAAACCAACGGATCAAGAGGCCGAGAAAACCGATGTAGAACTCCACGAATATAACGAAGAATGGGCAAAGAAATCCAAAGCTAATTTAATAGAACTTCGAAGAACCAGGAATGACAAAGAAGTGACTTCCACTCTAAAGGCGCTTGAAAACGCGGCAAAGGGGAATGAGAATGTCATGCCCTATCTTGTAAACTGCTGTAATGCCTATGCCACGGTTGGAGAAATGACAGGGGTGTTCAGACAGACCTTTGGAGAATGGAAAGAGCCTGAGTTCTATTAAATAAAAAGGAGGTGTAGTTTGGACCAAGTAACTTACCGTCTGGGTTGTGACATTGGAGGCACTTTTACAGATTTTGTCCTGGTAAATAATAAAACCGGAGAGTTTTATACCAATAAATGCCTGACCACCCCTTCTGACCCGTCAGATGCTGTGGAACAGGGTATCATGGAACTAAATAAAACAATGCCGGGCTTCATGAATAACGTTGAAGAAGTCATCCACGGAACCACCCTGGTCATCAATGCCATCATTGAAAGAAAAGGCGCGAAAACAGGGCTGATCACCACAAAGGGATTCAGGGATGTTCTGGAACTGGGCAGAGAAATCAGGTATGATGCCTATGATATTTTTTCAGAATACCCGGAACCCATCGTGCCCCGTTCCCTTCGACTGGAAATAGATGAACGGCTTACAGCAGACGGCAAAATTTTAAAAGATGTGGATACAAAGCAGGTTCTGGATGCCTTGGAAAAATTCAAAGCTGCCGGGATTGAATCTTTGGCTGTCTGCTTTATCAATTCCTACGAGAATCCAGTGAATGAAAAAAAAATCAAGGCTATCATTCAAAAAGAAGCGCCTGATCTTTTCCTTTCCACGTCTTTTGAAGTCCTTCCCCAGATCAGGGAATATGAAAGAACCTGCACCACGGCCGTCAATGCCTATGTCAAACCCATCACTTACAAGTACCTGAAAAAACTTACCACCCGGCTTAAAACCATTGGCTTTACGGGCAAACTCTTTATAATGCTGTCTTCCGGCGGGATCACTTCTGTTGAAACAGCACAGGAATTTCCCGTCAGGATCATTGAATCAGGCCCGACAGCAGCCGTTATTGCATCCCAGCATTATGGCAAAATGTTCAACATTAAGGATATGTTCTGTTTTGATATGGGCGGCACAACGGCTAAATCATGTCTCATCCAGAAAGGCCATGCAGGGCTGGTTTCCACCTTTGAAGTGGGGCGTGTTCAGCGATTTAAAAAAGGCAGCGGCCTTCCCATCCAGGTGCCTGTTGTGGACTTAATGGAAATCGGAGCCGGAGGCGGCTCCATTGCCAAGATCAGTAAACTTGGTTTACTCCAGGTGGGTCCTGAAAGTGCGGGCGCAGATCCCGGCCCGGCCTGTTACAAACAGGGCGGAAAAAATCCCACGGTAACGGATGCCGATCTTGTATTAGGATATCTGGACCCTGATTTTTTCTTAGGGGGCACCATGGCCCTTGATATCGAACTTTCTAAAAAAGCGATTCAAGAAAAAATAGCCGGACCTTTAGGCACAACCATGGTGGAGGCAGCATTTGGTATCCATGATCTCATCAATGAAACCATGGCTGCGGCAGCCAAAACCCATATTGCGGAAAAAGGCGGCAACCCCAAGGTGGTCACCATGTCGGCCTTTGGCGGTGCAGGACCTGTTCATGCCTATGGACTTGCCAGAAAAATTGGTGCGCCGGCCATCCTGGTACCACCCCTTGCCGGGGTTGGGTCTGCCCTGGGATTTTTTACAGCGCCCGTGGCTTTTGATCTTTCCAGGAGCCATCGTGTGGCTCTTAATGATGCAGATTTCAAAGAGCTTGAACTGCTTTTCAAAGAACTGGAACAAGAGAGTGCCGGCATCCTGGCAGATGCTGCAAAAAACCAGGACATCATTTATGAACGGACCCTTTTAATGAGATTTGTGGGCCAGGGTGCTGAAACAGACCTTGTCATAGAACCCAGACCCTTTAATGAATTTTCCAAGGCGCATATTCGGAATCTTTTTGATGTGGAATATAAAAGGCTATACGGCAGAACCTACCAGGAAACCCCCGTGGAGCTTGTCACTTTCAAGGTAAGAGCAAGTCTGCCCAAACGACCTTTTTCAATCCCGGAACTCAAAACAAAAACTCATGATATTCAAGCCTGTATCAAGGGAGAACGCCTGGCATTTTCTGTTATTCAAAAAGATTATATTCCGTTTACGGTCTATGACCGGTCAAAACTTTTCCCAAAAGCTTCGATTTCAGGTCCTGCAATAATAGAGGAACGTGAATCCACCATTATAATTGGAGAAGATGCAAAAGCACAGGTAGACAATTTCGGCTTTGTTTGGATCAGCCTGATCAAATTGGGGGAGATGAAAAATGACAAATAAAACAAAATTTGACCCGATCACCCTTGAAATATTATGGCGAAGACTTGTTTCCATTGTGGACGAGGCAGATGCCTCTGTTGCAAGAACAGCCTTTTCAAGTCTTTTAAGGGATGCCCACGATTACACCTGCATGTTCACGGACAGCCGGGGACAGGAACTGGTCCAGGGAACCTTTTGCACACCTGGCCAGGCCGGTGCCATGGCCCTGGGTGTAAAAAAAGTTATTACCTCCATTCCCCTTGAAAATTACAACCAGGGGGATGTTTTTATTGTCAATGATCCCTGGCTTTTAGCAGGCCATCTAAATGATGTCTGTGTCTTAAGTCCCATATTTTTCAAAGACAAACCTGTTGCATTCACTGCATGCGTATTCCACCACTCCGATATCGGGGGCAGGGTTTCTTCAGATAACCGTGAAGTGTTTGAGGAAGGCCTTTATATTCCTGTGACAAAGCTTTATGATGCAGGAAACCTTAACGAGGATCTTCTTAAAATGATCCGGTGGAATGTAAGAACCCCTGAGGAGGTCACAGGCGATATCAGATCCCAGGTGGCTGCCAACCATGTCTGCGCCCAGAAAATCATTGAAATGATGGAAGACGAAAAACTTGACACCCTGGATGATCTGGCAGATGAAATCATCAGCCGGACAGAAATAAGTATGCGGTCTGCCATTGAAAAAATACCTGACGGCATTTATGATCATGAAGGCATTATCGAAGGTGCGGGCAAAAGACCTGATATTAATATCAAACTGACGGTAAAAGTTAGTGGATCAGATATCCATGTTGATTTTAATGGCACATCAGACCAGGTGGACTGGGGCGTGAATGTGGTTTATAATTTTACCTATGCCTATGTGTTTATGGCCATCAAATCAGCCTTTGACCCGGATATCCCCATTAATGAGGGTGCCATCCGGCCCATCAAAATGACAGCCCCTGAAGGCTCCATCATTAATTGCAGATTCCCGGCAGCCGTGGCAGCCAGGATGCAGGTGGGCCATTTTATGACTGAAATGGTTTTTAATGCCCTGTCAAAAGCCACGCCGGATAATATAATTGCCGGCTCAGGCGGCACCCCTGCCCAGACAAATATTCTTTATGGAAAACGATCCAATGGCAAACCCTGGCACACCATGATTATCCGGGGCGGCGGCATGGGTGCTTCTTCCAGGTTTGACGGCCATCACTGTGCCATCTTCCCGGCCAACGGGGCCAACACCCCTGTTGAGATCCTTGAAAGCGACACCCCGCTGATCATTGAAGAACGCGGGCTTGTCATGGATTCAGGAGGCCCGGGTAAACAGCGCGGCGGTATCGGGCGCCAGATGATCATTCGATCTCCTGATGACGGTGAAAATTCACCCAAAAGGACCACCATTGCTTTACAGGCAGGTCGGTTTATCTATCCGCCCCAAGGCATATTCGGTGGAAAAAATGGTTCAAAAGCTCAATTTTTGAAAAACAGTGAAAATGGTGATCCCAGCGGGCTGACCTTTTGTGACCCCGGCGATCGAATCTCATTTGTCAGTGCCGGAGGCGGAGGATACGGAAATCCTTTTGAACGTGATCCAAAATTGGTTGAAAAAGATGTTCAATACGAGTATGTCAGTATTGAACGGGCAAAACAAGATTACGGCGTTATTATTGAACCTGATTCTCTGACACTTGATCTGGATGCAACGCTGCGACTTCGTGAAATGAGTCGTGAGTGATGAGTAATGAGATTCGCACGACT
>JAHJDU010000371.1 GCA_018812385.1 Pseudomonadota bacterium | reverse complement strand
ACTAGTTTTTTTTTCTTAAACCTGGTTATCCTGCCAGGATGTACCAACCAGGAAGAAAAAGAAATAACACAAAGGTCAGTATCCGAACCTGTACCTGTTCTGGGCGGCATTTACCGGGCACCTTTGTGGAACAATCCTGCTACGCTTGATCCTGCCTATCTTCAGGATATCTATGGAATCGCACTTGTCCATCAGATTTTTAACGGACTTGTCCGGTTTGATCCCTATCTTTCGGTTTTACCGGACCTGGCTGAAACATGGCAGGTAAAAGAAGAGGGAAAGGTCTACCGTTTTACCTTAAGAAAAAATGCCCGGTTTCATAACCTGGATCCTGTTACTTCCGAAGATGTAATATTTTCCTTTAAAAGGCTTTTGCGGGCACAGCCTGCTCCTGCAGTACTGCCCCATCTGCTTAAAATTGTCGGGGCAAAGGAATACAGGGCCGGAACCCGGGAAAATGTCCCTGGGCTGGAAATTGAAAATGACATGGTTTTCCAGGTCCACCTGGAAGAATCCCATGTACCTTTTCTGACTGCATTGGGCATGTACCAGGCTGCCATTGTTCCCCAGAAAGAAGTAATAAGACTTGGGGATGACTTTGGAAAAAATCCCGTGGGAACCGGTCCGTTCAGGTTTGTGTCCTGGGATGGGGACAAATCTATCCGCCTTAAGCGATTTAAAGAGTATTATGCCGGGCCTGCCTATCTGGAGGAGATTCATTATAAAATTTATCCGGGAGGGCAAGATCCTCAAGTGTTAGCTGATTTTCAAAATAGAAATATTGAAGAAACGGCAGTCTACGGGGATGTCAAAGAAAAACTTGCAGATGCAAAGGGGCTTCAATGGTTTCACAGGCCTTCTTTGAGCCTCTTTTTCTACGGCATAAACCTGAAACATCCCAATCTTGCAAATCCTGATCTTCGAAAAGCCCTTTCTCTTGCCATTGACCGCATTACATTTGTCAACCAGGTCTATAAAGGCCGGTTTGAAATTGCAAGAACCATCTTACCTCCAGGCATGCCAGGATATAATCCATTGAATCAAATAGAGGATAACAATCCTGATCTTGCCCGCAAACACTTGAACCGACTCCCTGGCAAGACCCTGGAGAATCTGCCTGAACTGGAGATTGTTTCAGCCTTTAAAACCCCCAGGGTAGAACAGGAAATGGCTATGATCAAAGACTTCTGGTCCTGGCTCGGTATAAAGCTCAGGGTAAAATATATCAATGACTGGAAAAAATTTGAAGCCTATTTAAGATCAGACTCAGTCCAGATCTACCGGTACGCCTGGTTTGCAGACATGCCTGATCCGGACAGCTTTTTATATTCTCTTTTTGCCTCTGAATCCCCAACCAATTTCATGAAATTCCAAGATGAAAAAGTGGATCAGATGCTGTTGACTGCCAGGGGAGTTGTGGACCCGGTTGAGCGGGCAAAGATGTATCAGAAGATAGAAGCAACCATCATGGAGTCAGCGCCCCTGATCCCGCTTTTTTATATGAGTGTGGACCGGGTGTATCAACCCTATGTTAAATCCGTGAACGTGAGTGCGTTAGGAGCCCATACCATGCCGCTCAATAAAATCTGGATAGACAAATCCAAATCCCCACAAAATGACTGAATATTTACAAAAAAAGGACTTGCACCCTGAAAAAAAACATCATGGTGAGTTCGGCAGCAAGGAAAATATATTAAAAAAATCAAGATTTATTTCCCTGCGCTATCGATTTATCCTCATCACCTCAATTATGCTCCTGCTTTTGCTGACAACCCTTGCCCTGGTCCTGGGAATGCTTCAAACCAGGACTATTCGGGGCCGGATTGAGAAACAGGGACTGGCCGTTGCAAAAAATCTTGCTGTCATATCCGTTGATCACCTGATCACTTATAATTATGTTGCATTGGAAAAACTTGTCAACCAGGCAGTCAATAACCCCGACATCATTTATGTGATTATTCATGACAAGGAAGGAAAGGTGGCCGGCTACAGCAGAAGACCTGATCTCCAGAACAGGATACTTACAGACAAAGCCAGCCTGAACGCTGTTGAGGTAAAACAACCCTTGATCACAGTCCATGCTCCTGAATCCGGCACCACTCCTGTCATGGATGTGGCTGTGCCTGTATACCTTCCCGGTTCCCTGGACCGGTGGGGAACCATACGGGTCTGCTTATCCCTTGAACTTATGTACCAGCAGATCCGCCAGACCCTTTGGAGCATTCTTATTCTGGGATCTGTGGCTCTTGCCATTGGTATTCTGATCTCCAACTGGGTTGCCCAGCGGGTCACCCGGCCTCTGGAAACATTGGTTAAAGCCACTATTGAAGCAGCCCGGGGCAATTTAAAACAAAAAATTTCCATTCACACCCGGGATGAAGTGGAGATTCTGGCATCCAATTTTTCTTTTATGATCAAGGAAGTCCTGGCACAAAAACAGCAATTGGAAAACCAGCTCAAAAAAATCAAACGATTGCAATTATATGCCGAAAAAATACTGGACACAATGAGTGACGGCCTTTTGGCCGTTGATATGGAAGGGGTTATTACTGCTGTCAACCCTGCTGCCTGTACCATTCTGGGTATCCCCCCGGACCATACTGTAAAAGGCTGCTCTGTTTTAGATTTTTTTGATAAAGACACTCAGTTTTCTGCCTATATACAACAATCTCTTGAAAATCCTTCAGGCAGAAACCAGCGCGAGATTCATCTGCAAAGGGGAGAAAATACAAGGATACTCCTGACAGGCTCAAGTGTTCTTGAATCAGATGAAAAAAACATAAGACAGCTCATATTCAATCTCAATGATATTACTGTCCTTAAAAAGCTTGAAGCTGAAATCCGCCAGACCCAGCGGCTTGCAGATCTGGGAACCATGGCTGCCGGCATGGCCCATGAAATTCGAAATCCCCTTTCTGCCATCAAAACCTATGTGGCACTGCTGCCGGAAAAAATTGAAAAACCAGATTTCCTGGAAAAATTTCAAAGAACCGTTCCCAGGGAAATCAACCGGCTAAACAATCTCATTGAAGAACTCCTAGAGTTGTCAAAACCGCCAAAATACAATTTTAATCCCACAGATCTCCGGGAGTTGCTAAGACAGAGCATTGAACTGCTGGAAACCGATTTTAAGGTCAAAGGCATTGGCTGCCAATGGGATATTCCCCATGAACTGCCACAGCTCATGGCAGATGCTGATCAGCTTGAAAAAGTATTTATAAATCTAATGCAAAATAGCGCCCAGGCAATGCCGGATGGTGGGATGGTCACCATTCATGTGTCCTGTAAAAACACCAGGATTGTAATAGATTTCAGGGACACTGGCCATGGTTTTTCACCCGGACAGGCAGAAAATATCTTTAACCCGTTTTTTACCACCAAAGCCAAGGGCACGGGGCTTGGCCTTGCCATCACCCATAAGGTGATCTCGGAACATGGGGGGCAGATAGAAGCTAAAAGCAAAAAAGGTGAGGGCTCCTGTTTTTCAGTTAGTCTGCCGGGAATACAGGATTAGGAATCATTTCGGTCCCGGGTAAGATCCAAAGCTTTCATTTTCTGGAGAAGGGTGTTTCTGTGAATTCCAAGAAAATTTGCAGTCCAGGTCTGATTCCACCGGCAGCTCTGAAGAGCCCGGAGGATGTAGAGACGTTCAAAGGACTGGCGGGCCTGGATTAATCCCTTATTTTCTCCGGTACCATTTTCAGCCCCTTTTATGGATTCCCTGTGGAACAGAAGGTCAAAGGGAAGATCTTTTTCATCAATGAATTGATTTTCTGTTCCCAGCACCACCATCCGTTCGATAAGATTTTCCAGCTCACGGATGTTTCCGGGCCAGGGATAGCACTCCAACACGGCAAGGGCATCCGGGGTAAAGCCTTTTACGCTTTTATTCATCTGACGGTTGAACCTGTCCAGAAAAAAATTTGCCAGAAGCGGAACATCACCTTTGCGGCTGTGAAGGGGTGGCAGCAATATTGGAACCACATTAAGCCTGAAATAGAGATCATCCCTGAATGTGCCTTTCCTCACCATCTCATCCAGGCTGGTGTTTGTGGCGGTAACAATTCGGACATCCACTTTAATAGTGCGATGGCTGCCCACCCGTGTAAATTCCCTTTCCTGGATAAACCTTAAAAGCTTTGCCTGGAACTCAGTTTTGAGGCAGGAAATTTCATCCAGAAAAATGGTGCCCTGATGGGCAAATTCAAATTTACCTATAGTCTGCTTATAAGCTCCGGTAAAAGCTCCTTTTTCATGGCCGAATAATTCTGCTTCCATGAGTTCTGCCGGTATGGATGCACAATTAATGACAACAAAGGGTTTATCTTTACGCAGACTTGCATTGTGAACTGCTCTTGCAATCAATTCCTTTCCCGTTCCGCTCTCTCCTGTAATTATGACATTGCTCGATGTTTTAGCAATTTTCGCAACCAGATCAAACACGGCAGCCATATTTTTTGCCTTGCTGATAATTTTGGTCTGCCAGGATCTGGAAACTGCCTGAGACCTGTGAAAACTGACTTCTTTGAGTAGATTTCGTTTTAACAATACCTTTTCCAGGCGATTCAATATGATTTTATGGTCAAATGGTTTTGTAATATAATCATATGCACCGTGTCTAATGGAATCAGTGGCTTCCTGGGCACGGTTAATGGCAGAAACCATTATGATATCCAGGTTTCTGTCATGGGCCTTGATCCGCCTCAAGGTTTCAATTCCATCCATTTCAGGCATTACAACGTCCAGAAAAACAAGATCAAACACCTGGTTTTTAACCTCTTCAATCGCCTTGAACCCGCTGTCAACACAGACGACATCGTAATCATCTTCAAGGATTAACTTTAAGGCATCCCTTATGGCTTCATCATCATCTACCACCAGAATTCGTGCATGCATTGAAACGATATTGTTTCCAGCCAAAACGATAATATCCTTATTTTTTTATCCATCCATGTCCCAGGGACTGTTTTTACATCATCACGAATACTATAAATCTTTTTTTTTTACCATAGTTTACAGAAATTCCCGAAGAATTTTTTTTGTAATGTCATGCAAATGTTGTATAACAGATAAAATCATAATTATAAAAAAAGGAACTCCCATGAATCTAGACATTTTTAAAACCATGACCAAAAAAGACCTTCAGGCCTATATTGAATTTCTTTTATGGAACCACAGGGTCATGGATGCATTCTGGTTTATCAGAATTACTGAAAACTTTGATCAGTCAACGGCAGAAAAAATCAATGAACAGGTCTGGGACAAGGTGGCAGGATATGCTGCCAAGGATCTCAAGGAAAAATTCAATATTTCTGAAAAAGGCCTTACAGGGTTTGTCCAGGCATTAAAATTATTCCCCTGGTGTATTCTTGTGGGCTATGATTTTGTGGAAAAAAAAGATGAGGTAATCATTACAGTGCCTTCATGCCCCACCCAGCAAGCTCGTATCAAGCGCGGCCAGAGCGAATATGTCTGCAAACACATGCACATGAAAGAATTTGATAGCTTTGCCAAAGGGATTGATGAGCGCATTATTGTAGAATGTGTGTTTGCCCCGCCAGACCCGCATCCGGATGACATGTTCTGCAAATGGCGGTTTACCTTGAAAAATTAAACAAGCTCCCCTTTTCTGACCTTGCCAAGGGAAGTCCGGGAAAATTCAGATTTAAATCTGTCCCGTGTTGCGATAAGGTAACAGACAGGGCGGAGCTGCGCAAAAAATCCATCGGCTATAGATCAAGTGGGCTTTTTGTTTCCTTGATTGTCTTCGGCTTGATGGTATGGGTATAGATCATAGTTGTCCTGACATCACTGTGCCCTAAAAGCTCTTGAATAGTCCGAATGTCATAATTAGCCTAATGGCAGTTTTGAACTGATCCCTGAATAGTATAACGCCACAGCCTGGCTTGCTTGAGATTGCTGGGAACTGATTTGCTTTTTTTCCTTAAGTTTATCAATAAAAAAAGTAGACTTTCAGGAGCAGCATAGGGATGCTTATATTTTTTACAAAAATCCAGGTAATACTGAAGCCATTTTTTATAATTACCATGGGCATGGGAAAGAATATTATTTTTGATCAAAAGTGAATTATATTTTTTTAAAAGTATTTCTGGTAATTTTAGCATGATATCTCGTTCTGATATTTTCAAAATATTAATGTTATCCGGTTAGTTTTTTATATACTTGACATTGATACTCCTGTTAAGTAATGGATATCATGAATGATATCCAGACCTGTTCAATTACTTGTTGACCAGGACATCCGCGGGGCGGGCTGGAAAATTGCCCGATTATATGGTACTGCTGAAGCTTTGCTTCACAGCCGCATAACTTCGTTATGACGGGCAAGGTGAAGCAAAGCTTCAGCAGTAGTCAAAGGTGAATTTCCACCCCACTCCCCCGGGCCTATCAACATACCACTGCACATGGACAAGCCAGTGAGTTAATAAGTTATGCGTTTGCAACTTTGAAGGAGATAAATATTATGGCAAAGCGAAATAAGCCTGAACAACCTCAACCAGCAAATTTGGTACCAAGCCAAATGAAGGCTGCACTCCCTATACTGAAGCGACGAATTTCCGAACTTCAAGCAATTGACGTTAATACTATTCAGGATCGTGGCGAAGCAAGGTTTGATGCTTTAGAGCAAAAAATTGATACAACATTGGTGGACATATTCGGCAATGAGACTGTTGAATACAGTCGCTTCGCTGTCGGTAATTTGGATACTGCCTCGTGGAATATGATGGGAGAAACATCTATCTACGAAGTAAGGGAAGGATATAAGCGAGGTATTGAGCAAGCCATATCAAATCTTCAAACCATAGTAGAGTTGTTTGAGGAAAAAATCACTGATCTTGGAGAAACTCCTGCTGGGAGAGCGCTAAAGGCACTTGGAGAACTTGAGATCCATCCTGAAATTGAACGCGCAGTGGCGAAGCTATTTCGAGATGGACATTATGCTAATGCCGTGGAAGATGCCTGCAAAGTGTTGGACGGATTGGTAAAGATTCGAAGTGGGAAGTATGACTTAAGCGGAACAGAACTTATGCAAAACGTTTTTAGTCCCAAGAACCCCGTTCTCAAATTCAGTGATTTACAAACCCAGACCGAGCAAAGCGAGCAACAAGGAATGATGTTTCTTTATGCCGGAGCTATGCTTGCCCTAAGAAATCCGAGAGCACACGAGATTATCGAAGATGACCCAGAAAAGGCGTTGGAATATATAGCATTTCTGAGTTTGTTGGCCAAATCTCTTGACAAAGCAAAACCCGCATAACAACGGCATTAAGGGCGACGGCAAAAAGCCGACGCGCCTTATGCCGATCTTCGCGCTGTAAACCAGATGAGCAGAGACATTAAGATATTTTGCATGCACGGCCTTGGCATCCCCCAGGACAGGATGGCAAAGAGATTGGGGTTAGATCAAAAGACGATTCATTACCATTTAGGGAAAATGCCAGTATTGGCAAATTCCCTAAATGGCGATTTATCCCGCGGGTTCACTATTGCCCAGGTAGCGAAAAAGCACGGCTGGACTGATCCAATGGTCTGGTCACTGATCCTTGACCCCATGGCCGGAGGCGGCGTGACCCCTGATACCTGCCTTGCCATGGGCCGCAGGTGCTGGGCCTTTGATATGATGGACCGGCCGGATACTCGCCCTGAGATCGAATCCTTCACATGGGGTATTTCATCTGATCAACAATTTTCCTGGCCTTTAAGCGGAAAGGGAAAGCCCGATCTGATCATCTTTGATCCGCCCTATTTTAACAAAAAAGTTGAGGTATACGTCTATGGCTATTTTTGGAAAGAATGGATTTATCCGGAAACAGCAGGTTGCTTTTGCCAAGAAACTTCTTGT
>JAHJDU010000370.1 GCA_018812385.1 Pseudomonadota bacterium | reverse complement strand
GAGTTTTGGCGGTTAGCGCAACGGAGGTTAGAGCCTGTAGGAAGTCCAATCGGATGAGTCGCAACCCATGCCCCGGCCGGGGTAATCCTAAGTTATTTTTTTAAAACCTGTTTTTTTTGTGTGGATATTTTTATTTTTGCATGCGATTGCTTTGAGACGATTTATATTAACTATTTGAAGTTTTAAACAATAATGATATATTAGCTCGCTTAAACATTGGCTCGCTTAAACAAGGTATGATTGGAACTATATGAAAACAATTCATAAAGAATATTTAGTGGATAAAACCAGGATCGGATTTATAAGGTTTATTTTTGAAGGCCATGAAGGTGTGGCCATTGCAACAACCCTGGATCCTAAAACAGGTCATATCAGGCTTGCCATTGCACCGGATCGCTTGGAAACTGCCCAGATGATTGTTGAAGATTTAAAAAAGGATTTCATGTTTAATGAAGTATAGCGGATATGCCTATATATATACCATAGGCTGCCAGATGAATGTCTACGATTCTGAGAAACTGGCCTCAATTTTAAATTCTTATGGGTTTGAAAAAACCGATGATATGGATAAGGCTGATATTGTGGTCTGCAATACCTGTTCGATCCGGCACAAGGCAGAAGAAAAAGCATTCAGTTTTTTGGGCAGATTTGCCAAAATAAAAAAGAAAAAGCCTCATCTGATCACTGTCATGGCCGGGTGTGTTGCCCAGCAGGAGGGTGAAAAAGCCTTTGCCCGTGTTCCGCATCTGGATATTGTTCTGGGTACCCAGGCATTTTCAAGGTTTGGCCAGATAATTGATGCGGTTAAGTCTGGCAAACAAAAAGTGGTGGATATAGAAGATTCCTCCATGATTTATGAGGCCCTGCCAGACACATCCTGTTTTGATGAAAATAAAAGCTCAAAATTTGTAACCATTATGCAGGGGTGTGATAATTTTTGTACCTATTGCGTGGTTCCCTATGTCCGGGGCAGAGAAAGAAGCCGACTGCCGGAAAGCATTGTAGAAGAGATCACCTTGCTTGCTTCTGCAGGTGTTAAGGAAATTACCCTGTTGGGGCAGAATGTTAATTCCTACGGCCAAAAAGAAGGCCAGATATCTTTTCCGCAACTTTTGGCCAAGGTCAATGACATAAATGGAATCCATAGAATTCGATTTGCCACGTCCCATCCAAAAGATCTTTCAAAGGATCTGATTTATGCCATCCGGGATCTTGATAAAGTTTGCAACCATCTTCATCTGCCAATACAGTCTGGATCCAATAAAATCCTAAAAAAGATGAATCGGGGGTATACCCGGGAGAAATTCATGGACCAGATTTTAAACTTAAAAAAGGAATGTCCAGATATTGCCCTTTCAACAGATATAATTGTGGGGTTCCCTTTTGAAACCCAGGAAGATTTTAATGATACAATGAACCTTTTGCGTGAAATACGGTTTGATTCCATATTTGCTTTTGCCTATTCTGATCGCTCATCTGCGCCGGCAGCCAGGTTTTCTAATCAGGTTGTTGAGGAGGAAAAACGGGAAAGATTAAATAATTTATTAGAATTACAGGAAGATTATACTGAAAAAAAGAACAAGGAACAGATCGGGAAAATATTGGATGTTCTTGTTGAAGGCAAAAGTGGGAAGAAGAGGGATGGATTTGATCATGCCGCAATGAACGTGGAGCAGATGGTGGGAAGGACTGAGTCCAATAAAATCGTGCATTTCCCTTCCAAAGATGTCATTATTGGCGATATTATTAAAATTAGAATTGAAAATGCATACCCCCATTCATTGTGGGGACATCCCCTGGGAGTGCAAGATAAATGAAAAACAAACCTGTGAAGGTCGGGCGAAATACCCTGTGTCCATGTGGAAGCGGGGAAAAATATAAAAACTGCTGCAGAAATAAAAAAATGGAAATCAGTCTAAAGGAAGAGTACAAAAATCGATATGATATTTGTTTGAAAGACCCACACCAGATCCAAGGCATTAAAAAATGCGGAGAGCTTTTAATGTCAATTCTCAACCAGGTTGAGAAAATGATAAAACCAGGGCTTGTGACAGAAGCGATTAATACCTTTGTACATGAAGAAACCATTAAGGCTGGGGCGATTCCAGCACCCTTAAATTACAGGGGTTTTCCTAAAAGCGTGTGTGTTTCGGTGAATGAGGTTATTTGTCACGGCATTCCAGGTGATCGTGTCTTAAAAGATGGGGACATTGTAAATGTGGATATCACACCCATTTTGGATGGGTATTACGCTGATGCCAGTAAAACCTTTTTTGTGGGAACCCCGACAAAACAGGGACAGAAAATAGTGAGTGTGGCTGCCGAATCCTTGAAAAGAGGGATTGAAACAATAGCCCCGGGCGCTACTTTGGGCGATATCGGTTATGCCATCCAAAATTATGCAGAGTCCCAGGGCTGTTCCGTGGTTCGTGAGTTTGTCGGCCACGGCGTAGGCATTGATTTCCATGAGCAGCCCCAGGTTCTTCATTTTGGAACCAGGGGAAAAGGTGTCACTCTTGTTCCTGGTATGGTGTTTACCATTGAGCCCATGATCAATCTGGGCAAAAAAGAGCTCCATGTGCTTGAAGACCGGTGGACAGCCGTCACCAATGATGGATCCTTATCTGCACAGTTTGAGCAGACCCTGCTTGTAACTGAAAATGGATGGGAAAGTCTTACACCCTATGAACTTTAAAGGTCGGGGACTGATTCAAGGGCAGGGTTCAGGCACTATATAGATTATTTTATGCCGGCAATGGCAATGGTTTTTATTCTTTTAATAAATTTTTTGATCAGGTTGCTATCTGCAATATGGGTATAAATCTCACCATCTGGATAAACTCCCCGGATTTTCTCATCATGGAGAAACCATTGAAGCAGTTCTTCTGATAAGGCCTGCCTGTCTAAGGAAGAGGCTTTTTTTTGATCACAAAAAGGCTTGGATTCAGGTATTTCACCCTTTGTGTCAATCAGATGCTTTATAAAATTTAAGATTCTTGAAAGCCTTAACAGGGTCACAGCTTCTATTCTTGAGGTTGTATCATTTAAAGGCAGTGCTGTTGACCGCATCAGGGAAAACCTGTCCGGCAGAAGATGATTTGCCTCACAAAACTGATAATCCAGGCTTCCTGGTGCTGGATAATAAATCGATAATCCTGCAAGGGTCCTTTTTTGTGCCAGATATAAAAGATCTTCCAAAGAACTTTGTGCACTTTGACCAGGTGCTGCAGCAATAATATATGAAACACAGTCAAGGTTATATTTTTTTGCAAGAAAAAGGGCATGTTCAAAAGAGGCTCTTACGTCAGGCCGTTTGAATTTTTTCAATTGTTCTTTTGATGTTGATCCCAAAGAAAGGTTGAGGGTCTTAAACCCTGATGCTTTCATCAAAGAAACGATGTCTTCATCAATTGCAGGGGGATAAAGACCGTTCATGGCCCGGAGCTCGACATTTTTATCGGCAAACAGTTTTTTTATCTGAGAGAAAAGCTCAATAAACCATGGCTTGTTTAAACACAGGTTTTCATCTTCAAAATCAATAAATCCAATGTCATGGATTTTGGCCTGAAGCTCAATTTCCCTGATTACATCCTCAACTTTCCGCTGTCTGAATGGTGCATGGGATGATGAAGCAGATACAGAACAATATGAGCACTGCATGGGACATCCTCTGCTTGAAACAACCATGAAGGAAAGTCTGTTTTTCCTTTGGTAATAATCATGATTGATCAGGTCTGAGGCAGGCAGAGGAAGGTTGTTAATGTCTGTAACCCAGGATGGATTTGAAATATGGATAGAATTGTTTTTTTTAAAGGCAATTCCTGGGATTTGTTTTAAATCTGAACCATTCTTTAATGCTTCGCAAAGCAGGCCCATGCTGGTTTCACCCTCTCCTTGCAGAACAAAATCAATTTCCGGGCAGTTTAATACTTTTTCAGGAAATATGGTGGGGTGATGACCGCCCAATACTATTTTACAATGGGGATAAAATTTTTTAATGGTTTTAGCGGTTTTTAATGCTTCATTACAATAAGCCGTAAACAAAGAGGATATACCCACAACAAAAGGTTGTTTTTCCCTGATTTTTGTCCCGATATATTCATAAGAATATCCAAAATGTTTAAACTCATGGAACAGGGAAAAAGCCGTGACATCGTTTTTGCCATAGAAGGGTAAAAGAAAAGAAAATTCGTCCGGATATGCAATGGTTTTTGATTTGTCTGTTGCAAGGGAATCAAGAATTTCGACATCAAAGCCTTTTTCCCTGATGCATGCAGCAATGGAGGCAAGTCCATAGGGTATGGTTCTTTTTTTTGTCAGATAAAAATCTTCCATGGGCGGTTGAACCAGAATTACCTTCATTATTATGGGGACACCTTATTTAATTGAAAGTGGTAAAATTTGCGCCCAACGCAGAGATTGGGGAAAATTGGCGGATTTTCCTCGACCACTATTTAACCCTAGGAAATTTCATAATAGGCAGCAAAGAGACAATGGGTATAAAGGCGGAATAAAAAAGAACATTTTCAAGACCGTAAATGTCGGCAAGTTTTCCAATAAAAGGCGATAGGGCGCCTCCCAGGCCATAGGCAAGCCCCATCATGATGCTGGATACCATGGATCTTGATTTAGGAGCTAATTTTTGGGCCATCAAAACGCCAAGAGGAAGGGATGCCAGAACAGCAAATCCGGCTAAAAAAGATCCAAGGTAAACAAAAGAGTCTGGAAGATAGAGATATAACAAAAGGGCAGGGCACATAAGGGCATGGGAAACAAAAAAGATTTTTTTAATGTCTATTCTGTCAGCAAGATAGCCTGCCAGAAGGCCGCTGAAAGTACCTGCCATAATAAAGATAGAAAAAATAAATCCTACAGAAACAAGGTCATGACCTTTGTCAGTAAGATAAATAGGCATAAAAGTCATAAAGGTCTGCCCGGTGACAGCTCGAAGTACCATTGTAAGCCATATCAGGAAGATGGATTTATATACCTTGCCAAGGGTTTCTTTAATGGAACCAATAAATCCTAAGTGTGAGAGGTTCTCGCTTACAGGAGCCGGCAGATATTTTATACAGAAAAAAAAGGCAATCGCTCCTATAATAATCGTATAAGGCATTTGTTCAAGACCAAACTTTGTCACATACAAGGTGATAAATATAGGTCCAGCAGCAAAGGCAAGGGTTCCGCCTGTATTGAAAATTGAAAGAGAAAATCCGGTGCGGTGGCCTGAATATAATGGCACCATTCCTGTTGTGGAGGGGTGAAACATGGATGATCCAATGGAACCCAGACAAAGGATGATAAGTAAGACCCAAAAATTTGGGGCAATTCCTGAAAAGGGAATAAAGAAAAAAGCGAAAAAAAGCCCTGCAAAAACAAAATTTCTTGTTTCATACCGATCTGCAAGATAGCCTGTGACCGGCTGTACAATAAAGGCAAGAAATCTGACCATACCGGTAATTAAACCTACCTGGGCAAGGGTTAACCCAAGCTTGTCAACAAAAGCGGGTAATAAGGGCGTAAAAAAGGATGAATAAAAATCCCCGGTAAAATGAATCAGGGTTAAAATAAAAATTATTCTATAATTAACAGTGTTTGCACGGGAATCAGATTGGGTCATGATGATTTGGTTTTTTAAATTGTAACCTTTACATATTTTGCCGCAAACTTGAAATGGTCTCTTTATAGTTTGCAGTGTTAAAGATTGCAGATCCTGCAACAAAAGATGTGGCACCTGCTATGGAGACGGCTTTTATGGTGCTGTTATTGATCCCGCCATCCACCTGTATAATGGCATTGGAATTTTTTTCCTTTAGCAGTTTAGATAAGGCTTTTATTTTATCAATACTGGATTCAATGAATTTCTGGCCGCCAAATCCTGGATTCACACTCATGATCAAAACAAAATCAAGCTGATCTATAACCCATTCTATAGAAGATAGCGGCGTTGCCGGATTTAATGCCACCCCAGCCTTTACACCAAAGCTTTTAATGAGTTGCAGACTTCTGTGAAGATGGGGGCAGGCTTCCTGGTGAATTGAAATGTAATTGGCCCCGGCTTTTGCAAACTCAGGAATGATCAGGTCTGGTGTTTCAATCATTAAGTGAACGTCCAGCACAAGATTTGTGGCTCTTTTACATGCTTCTACAATGATTGGTCCATAGGTGATGTTGGGTACAAATTGTCCATCCATAACATCAATATGTATCCAGTCTGCTCCTGCCTGTTCAACACTTATTAATTCTTCACCAAGTCTGGTAAAATCGGCTGATAGAATTGAAGGGGCAATGATTCCCATAAGTTCATATCTCCTGTATTGTTATCCTCATTCCAAGGATCAATTATTATTGTTTTTTCAAACCTGTGGTCAATAAATATATTAATTTCAGTATGAATTCCAGAAGGAACTAAAATGTTAATATCTT
>JAHJDU010000369.1 GCA_018812385.1 Pseudomonadota bacterium | reverse complement strand
AAAGAGCCTGAGTATTTGACGGTAGGCAAAACACCCCTTGAAAGGGTGCATAAATTGCTGTCAAAGATAGATTCTATAAGGCGGAGCAAGGAACGGGGGTCTGTCACTTTAGAGCCTGAAAAGGACCTGTCCTACAAATATGTAGGACAGGTAGAGTCAATTTTTCAAAATCTCTCGAAACCCTTGGAATGGCGGTCTTTTTTGGCCCATGATCTGATTTTATTAACCGACATTCCCTCAATAGTTCAAACCGCCTCTGTAAAACACGGCCTGAACAAGGCAAAGATATAAAAAGCATATCTGAACAAAAGCGCTGGCAAGACTTGAACAGGTTTCTGACAAGGTTTTTCACGAGGTCACCCAGAAAGGTTCCATCCCATTTAAAGAATCTGACTTAAGAACTTTTGAGTTCTATCCCATTTCGGGTTGGTAAAAAATTCTTCAGGATGATTTTCTTCCACAATTTCGCCTTGATCCATGAATACCATTCTATTAGCAACCTGTCTTGCAAATCCCATTTCATGGGTTACACAGATCATGGTCATTCCATCATGGGCAAGTTGCTTGATGACATCAAGAACCTCTTTTACCATTTCCGGGTCCAGTGCGGAAGTAGGTTCATCAAACAGCATGATTTTGGGATTCATGCAAAGCGCCCTTGCAATTGCCGCCCGCTGTTGCTGGCCACCGGAAAGCTGGCCTGGCATTTTAAAAGCCTGATCATGAATTTGTACCCTTTCCAGAAGTGTCATGGCAATTTCCTCTGCTTTTTTCCTGGACATTTTGAGAATCCAGAAGGGTGCCAGTGTAAGGTTTTCAAGAATCGTCAGATGAGGGAAAAGATCGAAACTCTGAAACACCATTCCCACTTCTTTGCGGACACTTGCAATATTTTTCATTTTGCCGGTAAGCTCATTTCCAGCAACAATGATTTTTCCTTTTTGGTGTTCTTCAATTCTGTTTATGCAACGGATGAGCGTTGATTTTCCTGATCCTGAGGGGCCACATATGACAATAATTTCACCCTTATGTACGGTCATGTTTATGTTCTTGAGGACATGGAAATTTCCAAACCATTTGTTTAGATTTGTAATTTCAATAATTGAGTTGTTATTCATTTAATAACTCCCGTCAATTACCATTGATTGTGACGTTCAATGGATTTGCCGTACTGGCTCATTGAAAAACAGATAATCCAGTATATCAGCGCACAAAAAACATAGGCTTCTGCATCATATCCAAGCCACTCAGGGTCTTGTGCAGATGCTTTGATCATCCCTAAAAAATCAAGCAGGCCGACAATGATCACAAGGGATGTGTCTTTGAAGAGGGCCACACAGCGACCGATAAGGGATGGGATAACATGGCGCAGGGCCTGGGGCAGCACAACTAAGTAGGTGATCACCCAGCTTTTAAGACCCAGAGAACTGGCCGCTTCGATTTGCCCTTGAGAGATGGCCTGCAGCCCTCCTCTTACCACTTCTGCAATATAGGCGGATGAAAACAATATAATACCGATCTGCACCCGTAAAAGGTTGTTGATGTTCATGCCCTGGGGCAGAAAAATAGGGAGCATGACAGAAGCCATGAACAAAATGGTGATCAAAGGAACACCTCGTATGGATTCAATCATACCAACGCAAAGAGATTTTACAACGACCAGTTTTGATCGTCGGCCAAGGGCCAATAGTATACCTATAGGTATGGACATGATAATACCAATGGCAGCAAGCCCTGTGCTCAACATAAGCCCACCCCACAGAGATTGTTCTACAGTTTCAAGCCCCATTCCGCCATTGATCAGAAAAAATAATGGCAGGGGTAAAAAAAACCAGAATGTAATTAAAAGTCTGGTTTGAAGCATTCTAAAGATTGTTAAAGCACAGACAAGAACAAAAATTGCAAAGGCCAGAATCGGGCGCCACAAAAATTGTTCAGGGTAAAGTCCTAGCATCAGCACTCTGAATTTTACAAAAATAAAAGTCCAGCAGGCACCTGTTTTCTCTGTTGGGCATGGATTAGAAGAAAAGGTCCAGGTGGCATCGATAATTGTCCAGGAGATCAGCGGGGGAATGGTTTTCCATAAAAAGATAAGTGCGGCAACAGTTAGCAAAGAATTGATTTTACTGCTGAAAAGATTCTCTTTGAGCCAGCCGATTATACCGACATATACAAGTGGTGCCGGAAGATCAGGCATGGGTTTGAAGACATGCAATTCTTTATAGGCATCAGTCAGCATTGTCATGGCTTATCTTCCAATTAGCTGAACTTTTGCGTTCAGCCAGTTCATGATCATTGAAACCAATAGATTGATGGTCATATAAACCCCCATCCACATGGCAATCACTTCTATTGCCTGGTCATTCTGCCCAATAATAGTACCGCCGATGGAGACCATGTCTGGATAGCCAATGGCAACGGCAAGGGAGCTGTTTTTAACCAGACTTGTATAATCATTGGTAGTGGCAGGAATAATCACCCTGAGCGCCTGGGGCAGAACAACCTTTTTCATGGTGAGGCCTGCAGTCAATCCAAGGGCCTTGGATGAATTAATCTGGCCAATATCCACGGACTGAATGCCGCTTCTTACATTTTCTCCGATAAAAGCAGCCGTGTATAATATAAGTCCTGTCATAAGGGCTGAAAATTCAGGGCGTATGACCAGGCCCCCTTGAAAATTAAATCCTTTTAACACGGCAAATTCCCATGACAAAGGGCCACTGGTCAGCCACCATGCAATGGCGGGAATTGTCATCATAGCAATCACACCCAGAGTAAATGAAGGGAGAATCCGTCCCGTATCCCGGTGAAGCCGATTCGCATACCAATGAATTAAAAATGCCGCAATTGTGCCCGCCAGAGCAGCCAGGCAAACAATCCAAAAGCCTGACTCAGGTATGGGCCTGGGAAGATAAATTCCTCTATTGTTTAAAAAAAAGCCTTGAAAAGGCGCCAGGCTTTTTTGGGGAATCGGCAGTGCTGCAAGAACAATGGAATAGGTGAAAAACAGGAGAAGAAGCAAGGGAACATTTCTTAATATTTCAACATATATCTCTGAAAGTTTTGAAATAAGCCAGTTACCGGAAACCCTGGCAACACCAATGAAGACCCCTAATATTGTGGCCAGTATAATACCCCAGAAAGCAACATAAAGGGTATTGAGAATCCCCATAAAAAAAGCATAGCCATAGGAATCTACAGGCGAATATGGCAACAGGGAATTACTGATGGGCATCCCGGATTCTAAAGATAAAAAACCAAACCCGGAAGCAATGTTGCGGGCTTCAAGGTTTTCCTGGGTATTGACCAAAAGTCCGTGTGCAGCATAAAAAATTATGCCTATAACAGCTGCCTGGAGCACCAGAGTGGTAATGAAGGGTTTTGAGAGCGAAAATGCCGGTTGTTTCAAAAGCTCTGCCTTGCTAAGAAAATTATATCTGAGACAAAGATTCCTGTTTCAGATGGTTTTTTGTTCGTAAATTTTGAGGGGGGCATAGCACCCCCCTCTAATAGGGGAAAGATTATCTGATGGGCAGTGCGTAATGAAGTCCACCCTTGGTCCATAAGTTGTTGATACCCCTGGGAATGTTCAACTTTGTTGATGGTCCGAAATGACGATCATAAATTTCACCATAGTTGCCTACAGCCTGAATAGCCCGAACCAGCCAGTCTGCATCAAGATCGAGAAAGCTGCCTGTATCACCTGATTTGCCAAGCATACGCTGAATAACGGGATTTTCGGATTTTTCTTTCATTTCCAGAACATTAGCAGCGGTAATGCCATTCTCTTCAGCCTCAATGAGTCCATTGATGACCCAGGTGATTATATCTTTCCACTGGTTGTCTCCATGCCGGACCAGAGGAGACAGGGGCTCCTTTGAAATGACTTCCGGCAGGATATAGTGGTCTTCGGGTTTGGCAAGGGTGGTTCTCAGAGAAGACAGCTGGCTTATGTCTGTGGTAAAAGCGTCACACCGGCCTGTGGCATAGGCATTGAGTGCTTCTTTTTTGCCATCAAAGACAAGTGCTTCGATTTTAAGTTTATTGGCCCTTGCAAAATCAGCAAGATTGAGTTCAGATGTGGTTCCGGCTGTTACACATACCGTGGCGCCATCAATTTTTTTTGCTGAGTCCACACCTAAAGATTTGGGAACCATAAATCCCTGACCATCATAAAAAACGATTGCAGTGAAATCAACCCCTTGTTTTGCATCCCTTTTCATGGTCCAGGTGGTTGTTCTGGAAGTCAGGTCTACCTGGCCGGAGGATACGGCAATAACTTTTTGTTTGGAGGCCAAAGGAACAAATTTTATTTTTTGTGGATCTGACAGGACAGCAGCTGCCACAGCTCTTGCCATATCAACATCAAAGCCTACCCAATTTCCTGAGGAATCGGGAATTGAAAATCCTGGGACACCTTCACTGATACCGCAAGTCAAAACTCCTTTTTTCTGAACATCTTCAAGTGTACTGGCCCAGACTGTAGAAGCCATCATGATAATAGATAAAGCGATAATAACCATTAATTTTTTCAAACTGTTTCCCTCCTTTTTTAAGTTAGTAAGCAAACCTGTAAATTCAAAATACATGTTGCCATATAAGGTTTTATTGAAACATGTTTTTGTATTTATTAAATTCATAATACTCATGAGGTGTTTATTTAAGACAGAATTTACCTTTTTGTCAAGTTCCAAAATAATAACAGTTCCAAAATAATAATCTGGACATAGGATTAGGAAGATGCTTTTTGTTAAATTAATCAAGCTGTCATTCAGCTATGTTGAGACACAGATTATTTTAGAAGTTTCAGGCCCATTCATTTTTTTTAACGATTTAATCTTGAAAAGAATTTCACAATTTTTATAAAGCGCTCGGCTCGGTCCGGATAAACTGTACAAAGCAAAGGGAGATAAAACTGAAAAAAGCCCCGGCCAGGAAAGGGATTTTATAGTCGATCATCCATAAAAGGCCGCCGATTACCGGCAGAACCACTGCTGCAATATGGTTGATGGTAAATCCTACGGCTGAACTTGCTGCAATATCCCGGGGGTCGGCAATTTTTTGGAAATAGGTACTAATGCCGATGGAAAAATTAAAAAAGATGTGATCAAGGATATATAAGATACCGGCCAAAAATTTTGAATCAACAAAAGCATAGGCGATAAAAACCAGGATAAGGGAAAAGTATTCTATGGAAAGAAGTTTGCGTTCTCCATATTTTACAATAAATTTTCCGATTAAAGGATTGATGAAAAAATTGATCCCATTGTTCAAAAGAAAGAGCAGGGTGATATCCTGAACGGAAAAGCCGAATTTTTTTACCAGCAGAAACACGGCAAAGGCCATGAAAATTTGCCGCCGTGCACCTGCCATGAAGGTTAGAAAATAAAAGAGCCAGTATTCTTTTTTCAATATCAATTCTTTTTTCTGGATAGTGATGTCCTTGTCAGCAGGATTTTTTGTGAAGGCCCATACACCGCAGGCAACTATTACACTGCCAAAAAGAATATACATGGTTTTATAGCTTAATAACGGGGCAATAAAAAATATAATGATGCCGACCACAATGCTGGCAGCGGCTGCATAGCTTCTTTGTGCGCTGAAAACAAGTGGGGAGGTCAGTTTGTCAAAATACTGGAGTGTCAGAGATTTATTTGTTGTTTCATAATAGTGGAACCCGAAACTCATGACCATGGTTGTGAAAATAAGGCCGGAAAAGCTTGGTAAAAGTCCGGTTGCAAAAAGACCTGCTCCCAGGATTATAATGGACAGGGCAGACAGCTTGTGTTCTTTAATGATTAAAATCACATAGGTGACAAGTAATGCCAGAAACCCCGGAATTTCACGGATAGACTGAAGCGCACCTATATGATGGCCATCAAGTCCGACAATGTTAACACTGAAATTGTCAAAAAGGGTTGCCCAGCACTGGAGCCCTGCAGTAGAACAGATGCTCAGAACGATGAGATAGGAATACATCTGTTTTTTTTTATATCCAGGCATACATCGACTTTTTTTATTTGATTTTATCTATTATTTTTTCAACTGCTTTTTCTGCCGTATCGCCAAACAGTGTTTCAACGTCCACAAGATTTAGATATTTATCATCCCATTGGATATTATCACTTTCAAGAATCCAGTCTTTGAGCCTGTTATATTTGCCGCCCAAAGCTTTGATCTTTTTTAAAAGCGGTACGGCATTGGATGTTTTAAAGCGGATATTTAAAGACAGGATATATTCAATGATGTTGGGTGTTGCAGGATTTGAAGAAATGCCCGGGATTACCAGAATATTTTTATTGTCTTT
>JAHJDU010000368.1 GCA_018812385.1 Pseudomonadota bacterium | reverse complement strand
CGTGCAAAGAACAAAAGTGTAATGGATGCAAAAAAGGTTCTTCCAAGGACAATATAAAGGGGGCTGCAGGACAAGAATTTACCGAAAAGACCTGCAAATCCAAACAGGAAAACAGCAATATGGATTTGTGCAACCCCTTTATTCAAAAGAAAAGATTTCAAATTAACCTTCTTATCCTGGTCACCTTGTGAGTTGCCGATATTTTATCCTGGTTGGCTGATCAGCCTTTATTCCCAGCCGGTTTTTTCTGTCTTTTTCATACTCGGAATATGATCCTTCAAAAAACAGGGTCTGGCTGTCTCCCTCAAATGCCAGGATATGGGTGGCAATTCTGTCAAGAAACCAACGGTCATGGCTGATAATAACGGCACAACCGGCAAAGTTTTCCAGGGCTTCCTCCAATGCTCTCAAAGTGTTGACATCCAGATCGTTGGTGGGCTCATCCAATAATAAAAGGTTGGCTTCTTTTTTCAATATGGTTGCCAGATGTACCCGGTTTCTTTCCCCGCCAGAGATATCTTTGACTTTCTTTTGCTGGTCAGATCCTGAAAAATTAAATTTTGCCACATAAGCCCTTGAGTTGATTTCTCTTCCACCAATAAGCATTTTATCATTTCCGTCTGAAAGCAGTTCAAAAATTGTTTTTTCAGGATCAAGGGTGTCTCTTTCCTGATCCACATATGCAAATTTGACGGTCTGGCCAAGCTCAATTGTTCCTGCGTCTGGTTTTTCTTTGCCTGTGATCATGTTGAAAAGAGTTGTTTTGCCGGCTCCATTGGGTCCTACAATACCAATAATGGCCCCGGGGGGAATGACAAAGTTCATATCCTCAACCAGGAGCTTGTTTTCAAATGCCTTGGTAATACCTTTCGCCACAATGACTTTTTCTCCAAGTCTGGGCCCGGGCGGAATGAATATTTCCAAATCACGTTCCTGTTGTTGTACATCTTTTTTCAGAAGGTCTTCATAGGCAGTGATCCTGGCTTTTGATTTGGTCCGTCTTCCTTTGGGTGACATATTGATCCACTCAAGCTCCCTTTGAAGGGTCTGCTGTCGTTTGGATTCTGATTTTTGTTCTGTTGCCAGCCGTTTTTGTTTCTGATCAAGCCATGAAGAATAGTTGCCTTTCCAGGGAATCCCTTCTCCTCGGTCCAGCTCAAGAATCCATCCAGCGACATTATCTAAGAAATACCGGTCATGGGTGACGGCAATAACGGTCCCTTCATACCTGTTTAAATGTTCTTCAAGCCAGCCAACAGATTCAGCATCAAGGTGGTTTGTGGGTTCATCCAGCAGGAGGATATCGGGTTTTTGCAGCAACAGCCGGCAAAGTGCCACTCGTCTTTTTTCACCACCTGAAATCACATTGACAGGCATATCCCCGGCAGGACAACGCAATGCATCCATTGCCATCTTCAGCTTGGAATCAAGATCCCAGGCATCCAGATGATCCAGTTTTTCCTGGATTCTGCCCTGTTTTTCAATGAGTTTGTCCATTTCATCATCAGCCATGGGGTTGGCAAATTCTTCTGAAATTTTTTCATATTCATTTAACAGATCAACTGTTTCTTTAACCCCTTCTTCAACCACTTGGCGAACTGTCTTTTTACTGTCAACAAGGGGTTCCTGCTCAAGAAAGCCAATAGTTAATCCTTTTGAAAGTATTGTCTCGCCGCTAAATTCAGAATCAACCCCTGCCAATATCTTTAACAAAGAACTTTTACCCGAGCCGTTTAATCCTAACACTCCGATTTTTGCCCCGTAAAAATAGGACAGGTAAATATCTTTGAGTACCTGTTTTGTGCCATGGAATTTACTCACATTGACCATGGTATAGATCACTTTTTTTGTATCCTGGGTCATTTCTTACAACTCCTTATTCAATAACGGCAATGCACTCAATTTCAATAAGGGCATCTTTTGGAAGTCTTCCAACTTCAAATGTGGATCTTGCAGGTTTGTGGCCTGCAAGACATTTTTCATATACCTTGTTCATCCCTGAAAAATCCTCAATATTATCTAAAAATATAGTGGCCTTAATAATTTTATCTAAGCCTATGCCTACTTCCGATAGGACAGTCTCAATATTTTTCATGACCTGGGCTGTCTGTTCTTCAATATTGACTCCCTTAAGTTCCATTGTTTCAGGGTCAAAGGCAAGCTGGCCTGAACAAAATACCATATCCTTATGAACAATGGCATGGCAGTAGGGGCCAATGGCGGCAGGGGCTTTTTTAGAAAAAATCTGTTTCATTGTATACTCCTTTTTTATTTTAAATTAATTATAAAGTGTCACAATTGGTTCTTTTAATATCAAGCATAAGGCCTCTTTTGCAGTTTTGGCAATAATGGGAAAGGTCTCTTCCAGTTTTGCTATCTGCCTTAAATTGTCACCCGTTCTTAAAATCAATCGTGCAAGGTCTCCTTCTGCAAAATCCGACCCCGTTACTATATCTTCCCAGGGTTCATCATGGGCCCAGAGATAGATCAGCAGGCTTGGTTGAATAAACAGATTGGGGGCATCAAAGCCTTTTTCCAAAAGCTTAATGGCAAAGGATTTTAATCCTTTTCTTGCATCCAGAAAAACTTCCTTCAGACGTTTGGGAAGGGCCTGGGAGTATAGCGGGTCATCTGTAAATTCTTTTTCATTGACAAAAGACCCTATAATGCAAGCCAGTAAAGCAGGATTCTTCTGGGGTAAAAGGTTTTCCCGGATAGCCTGGGCAACCAGAAGCGGAGCATCAATCCTCAGTTTGGAAGCCCAGATCCCGTCATCTGTCAGGGTTCCTTGCTCTGTAACAAATTTTTCATCAATCATAAAATCCATGTGATCTAAAAAATCATTCCAGAGAAGTTCAAGTCCCGTGCCGAATTTTTCCCTTGCCTTTTTTCCCTTTTTTTTCCCTGACAGGATCAAATGTGATGCAAATGACTTTTCAAGAAGCAGTTTTATCTGATCAGGAGTATGGGACAGCAAAAGGTTTAATACCATGGAAAAATTGATAGTGATCTGGCTTTCAATGTCTAAGGGAGGGGAATTGATTAATTTTGCGACATAATTTAAATCCATGAATTTGCCAGGCAAAATAATGGCAAATCCAATGTTATCCATACCCCTTCTTCCAGCCCTGCCTGACATCTGTTGAAATTCACTGGGGGTTAATCCCATGAATTCAACCCCATTAAACCGGTCGGAATTAAGGACGACCACGGATCGTGCAGGAAAATTAACGCCTGCCGCCACTGTGGATGTCGCAAACATGGCATCCAGTAAACCTCCTGCCATAAGGGTTTCAACCACCACCTTCCATGCAGGAAGATGACCGCTGTGGTGGGATGCTGTGGCTGTCTGTTCAAGAAAGGATCGATGTTTGTGATCTGCCAGATGAGGATTCCCTGATACCAGTTCATTGATCCTGTGACGCAGGGCCTCTTTTTTTTGGGGATTTTTGGATAACAGGCTTGAATTACAAAGTTTTATGGCCTGATCACATTCTGCCCTTGATTTTAAAAAAAAGATGGCCGGCAGCAAATGATATCTGTCCAGGATGTGAAGGATGTCTGCAAATGGGGGAAGTTGTCCAGCATGTCCCATAGAAGGTCTGTTTTTTGCATTTGCAAATTTAAATACTTTTTTATGAAGTTTTTGTTTCTGGCCTGTGGCAGGAGGTTCCATTAACGGGAAAAGGGTTCCTGAAGGGTGCATAAAAAGAGGGAAAAGGGGAATTGGGCGGTCATGGTTTTCAATGACATGACATCTTTTCCCCCTGATGGATTCAAGCCATTTTGCTATTTGAAAAGGGTTACCAATGGTTGCGGAAAGTAAGAGCAAAGGAATTCGAACTGGCAGATAGATCATGATTTCTTCCCAGACCACCCCCCGTTGCTCATCTCCAAGAAAATGGGCTTCATCCAGAATAATCAGATCACAGGTTAAATTTTCTCCAGTATACATGGCATCGTAAAGCTGATTTCTCAGGATTTCCGTAGTACCGATAATAATTGCAGCATCTGGATTCTCCTTGATATCTCCCGTGAGAATCCCGACATTTTCTTTGCCGAAAAGCTTTGAAAACTGGGCATGGATGGAATTGGTCAAAGCTTTTAAAGGGGTGGCATACCAGACCTTTCCTTTTTTCCCTATTACTTTTTGGGCAACCTGTTCAGCAATCCAGGTTTTCCCTGACCCTGTAGGTGCAGTGACCAGACAATCAGATTTAGCTATGGCTTTTATGGCTTGAAGTTGAAAGGGATCAGGCACAAATAGGTTTTCTTCAGGGACCCCTATTTTTTCAAACACATGTTTTAAAGACTTTTCAGAGCCGGGGCTCATCTGTTTTATGCCGGTTGTTTCTTCTAATTTTCTATAGGTTTTTTTCAGAGGATAAAAATTTTTTTTCATGGATATGATAAACCATAAAAACCAATATTTTGCAAGTTTTTACTAAATCTTCAGCCAGGTCAATCCCACCTGCCTTTCAGGTTCCAATAATAGGTTTCAATCTCTGGCCTTATATCAGGTCGATCGACCATGCCCAGGCTCCAGCACCGTCGATTCAGGGCAAGGCAGGTATCTGCACAAACCCTGCTTCCTGCCATGGGATCAAAAACCAGATCGCTCTATTTGGCCAAAATGCCAATCCTGGCATTTTGGCCAAATAGTTGCATAAAGTCCTTCAAGGAATACCCAGTATCTTTGCTATCCTGTCCTGGGATACCCGGAAGATTTGAATGAAAAGTTTTAAGATCGATATTTTCCCTTATTCGACCATTTATCGGAAATATCATGAAAAAATCTACAAACAGGCCTGATACAGGGAATCAGAAATTGTTGGAAATGCAAATATTTATTATTAAATTATTAAAATAAAATCATTTTTCAAACCTTAATACCTTAATATTCTTGAAATGATTTGTTTTATCAAGTAAGATTGATTCATAAAATGGGAGATCTTCTTGTGGATAGTAACATTTTAATACAGCCTTGTTCAGATAAAGCGATT
>JAHJDU010000367.1 GCA_018812385.1 Pseudomonadota bacterium | reverse complement strand
GCAGCGATTTCTAAAGCCGCCTCCAGCGGTTTCAGCCCTTTTATGAGATAGTCTGCCCGAAGGGTCAGATTGATCTGGGACATTTCAATGGCCGATTTCATCTCTTTTTTTTGCAATACCCCCTTTTTTTGCAGCATCCAGGGATAGTCGATACAGATTTTTTTTTGGCGTGCTGCATGCTGGCATCCGATCTGCTGCAATACCTGGGCGGTTGTGATGGTTATTGGTTCAAAAACAGCACCTTTTAATATATGGAGTGTCTGCCAGTCCACTTTTGAAAGCCAGGTATCATCCCATGGGATGGAAGGGGTTTCACTTATTCGGCCATTAATATCTTTCCATAACACCCCATCAACACCCCTTAAAACAATACTGCACGTTCCGGGCTACTCCCGGAACGTGCAGTATAAACTATCTTAAATCCTTATGAAAGATTTATAGCACTAGGCTTCTTTCAAAGCAATTTTATGGCTTGTTGCATACAGTTTTTTAGCTGCTTCCTTTTTTTTGAGGATGGCAACATCATCTGCATCCACATATTCGACACATTTAACTTCACAAAACCTTACACACTGGGGATCTCCATCGCAAAGGTCACATTTGAAGACCTTTCTGTCAATGGAATTAAATCCCATGGCGCCAAAGGGACAGACTGCCACACATGAACGGCAACCGATACATTTGTCATAATCCACTTCGATTTTGTTAAGTTTGTCATTGCGGGAAATCGCGTTGGCAGGACAGACACCCATGCAAGGCGCATCCTGGCACTGCTGGCAGGCCATGGGGATATATACCCCGTCCATTTCCCATTTCATTACTCTGATACGGCTTCTGGCAGGGTTGGAAACCCCGTCATGTTTTACCGCACATACCAGTTCACACAATCTGCACCCTGTACATTTTTCAGGGTTTATCATAAGGACTTTATCCTTTGTTTTCATGATATAACTCCTTTCAAACTTTTACAGCATATGGGATGGCTCATTTGCCAGCCCAAGCCGTTTCAGGGTTTTTGGTTTTGGTTTGCCTTTTTGATCAAGCCCTTTGTGCTCGTAAAATTCATCAATCATTATGCTGAATTTTTCCCTGTCGATGGTTCTTCCGACAACATCAGGCGCCCCTCTTCTGGTGGGCTCGTCAAAATAACGATGGTTGATCATATCGCCTTTTTCAAGATCATCTCTTGTCAAACCTTCCCTTAAGTTAAAAAGTCTTTCTACCATGTTGCAGCGTTCTGCAATATCCCACAGTTCTTCCGGTGTGAATTCAAGGCCTGTGTTGTAATACAGCACTTTCGGCCAGTCTTCAAAGTTTGGCAATGTTGCGCCAAGGAAGGTTGTGTGGTATTTGCAGATACCCAGACAGTCTACACCCATGTAGCAATTTTCCTGCCAGAAGACCTGCCATGGTTTTCCGATGTATTCCGTATGCTCGGAAGACAATGGCCCGTCATACGGGATGGGACTGGAATAAATCTTTCTCAATACTTTTTCAGGTAGATGATAAAGATCAATGGCCGGACGGCTCCTTAAATGATCCGAGCCCCTGGAAGAGGTTGCAATATTCAATGCCAGTCCCGGAGTGGCTCTTTCATCGGAATGAAGATTGCTCATTCCTTTTACCTGGATAAGATAATCAAAGGAATTCTTGCCAAATGTCTTGGAAGCAGGAATACCACCATTTGCAAGGGCATCGGCAACTTTACCTTTTCTAAAGCAAATGCGCTCAATCATTTCAAGAACAGCTTCATCATTGCCAAACCGAAGATCCAGTCCATCTGTATCTTTGCTGGTAAGAATACCTTCCTCGTAAAGCTCCATGGCCCATGAAATCAGGGAACCGGTTTCAAGGTTATCCATACCATATTGATTAACAAGATGATTCCCAACAAGAACTGTTTCAGCCCTTGGCGTATCTGTTTCACCGCCAAATGCTCCCTGGGATGTATACTCAGGCCCTTCATCGTATTTGCCCTTTAAAGGGCCGGAAGGAATTCTGTACTGGGCACGGCAATGAACCTGGCACCCGAAACAGCCTGACATGTGGTAGGGTCCCATTGTATCTTCACAGATCTCATCAATGGCTTCAGGCTCGATATCATCTGCATATTCACATTGGTTGTACTGGAAATTACGGGTTCTGACCCCGCCCCATGAGTTGGTTGCACCCCAGATAAAAGGTGTCCCCAAGGTCCCCTGGGTCTTGTTTACCTTTGCAGATGTAATCTGATCGATAAAACGTTTGTTATACTCAAGAGCTTCAACAGGATGGGCGATCTTAATATCCATGGTTCCCCTGCAGGCAATTGCCTTGAGGTTTTTAGAACCCATGACTGCACCCATTCCGGTTCTGCCGCCGGCATTTTTAATCCCTGTCATGACATTTGCAAATGCCACAAGATTTTCACCGGCAGGTCCTATAACAAGTGATTTTACTTCCTGGTCATTCAACTCATCCCTGATGGCCCATTGTGTATCTGTGGTGGTTTTCCCCCATATATCTTTTGCATCACGAATTTGGATTTCACCATTGTGAATATAAATATAACTGGGTTTTTCAGCCTTTCCCTTGATCACCAGGTGATGAAACCCGGCCCAGGCCATTTCAGGCGCAAAAAATCCGCCCATATTACAGGAACCCAAAAGCCCTGTTAAGGGTGATTTTGCCATGACATGGGTTCTTGCCGTTGCAGATGCACAGGTAGCTGTGAGGATACCGCCGCTGACGATCAGCGGGTTATCCGGTCCCAGCGGATCACAACCTTTTTTAGAATGATTCAGTAACAGATAAGCATCAAGACCCCGACCACCGAGGAATTTTCTTCTGACATCAAGAGGAATCGGTTTGACCTCTATCTCTCCGGTGGCAAGGTCAATATATGCTATTTTTCTATCCAACGCCATATTATTTACCCTCCATCTTCTTTTTAAATGCTGCATCGGCAAGTTTTTTATTCACTTCCCAGACGGGCCCACGGATTCTTGGAAAATCAGGGCGAATCCATGCAACACGGAATTCACACGTACAAACCGGACATTTCACATGTTTGTCACCCGGCTTAGGCTCCAGCCTGCCCATACAGGTTGGATTATGGCATCTAAACTTACCGTAGGTTCTGGTTTTACTCAGACTTTCGGCACTTGACAACTTATTGGTATCTACTGCCATAATGACCCTCCTTTGTTAAGGATTAATATT
>JAHJDU010000366.1 GCA_018812385.1 Pseudomonadota bacterium | reverse complement strand
TTGAATAAAGTTTCATAACCAAATTTCTCCTTTTTATTATATTTAAACAAAAATTTAGATAAAATAATATTACTAAAAAAATGCCCGCCTCCTTCCATATTATTTTATAATTTATAATTTATTGATATTCCTTTGCTATAATCTCAACCTTTGCAGAATTAAGATACTCCTGCTTTATACTATTTAATTTTTCCTGGGTCAGCCGGGCCTTGATGTTTTCTTTCATCTGGGCAAAACTCCTTTCCTGGCCAGGCTTTACATCAAAGACTTTAATAATATGATATCCCATCTTTGTTTGAACCACAGGACTTATTTCGTCTTTTTCCAGAGCAAACGCCTCATTTTCAAACTCAGGCGGCATCCTGCTTTTGCCCTTTTCCATCCAGCTCTGAGTAATATAACGGGCATCTCCAGAATCTTTCCCAAGACCGGCAGCTATTTTATCAAATGTGTCGTTATTTATCTTTTTCCCGAGTGTCTCAGCAATGTCATTATTTCTGGCAACAATGTGTCCTGCCAATATTTTTTTACCGGTATTGAATTTTGCTTTGTTCTGATTGTAATAGTCTTCTATCTCCTTATCGGTCAGCTTAATCCTTGATTTTAATTTATTTTCAATAAAAAGATCCGTCACAATTATTTGCCTGGCTTTGTCGAGCTTCTTTTTATATATTTCTGAATTCAACAGCCCATCTTTTACCCCAAGGTTATAAAAAACTTTTGCGTCAATTATTTTATTTAATGCCTGTTTTTTAAAAGCCTCTTTAAAGGGTCCTGGTATCTTGTCGGAAAATTCATCAAGCTCACTTTCCATTATCTGCTGTCCGTCAACCACTGCAATCACCCGATCTGCCATGGAAATCCCGGGAAGAATGATGCACCAAGCCATTACGATGAAAATACTGCGCAAAAAAAACAAAAACACCTCCTTTGAAAAAATAATTGATTAAACGATAAAAAAATAATTTGCATAGGCCATTATCGTACTATTAATAAGCATAAAATATGCCAGTTGAAAAATTAAGTTGATAATTCTAAATTCAACATAGGTAAGATATTAATAGATCAGCCAAAGGAAATCAATAGATCTAAATTTATTTTTTTGATTTTATAAAAATATTGTCAATAGCGTGAAAAAAACAATAAATTCTTCCATAATTTTGACGGATAAAGGAAAAACTAGTTATAAAAACAGGATTTTTTTCCCCAAAACATTACATTTTTTCCTCTATGGAATAATAATCTCCTCAATGTTGGATACCAGACTTGAAACATCTGCATAGGTTCCGTGAATTGTCTGAACGGCTGCGAAATAATGATCCCCGGATTTAAGATCAAAGATCAGAGATTCAAGGCTGCCCACATTTACCTGACCTATATTTGATGTATCAACATCTCCAGCTACATCTGCAGGTGCATAAAAAAGCAGATAAGAGCCTGCATTTGCGACGTTGCCCCACCATAATTTCGCCAGCGTACCGGTTACTGATACATTCAGCACTGGCGCCGGCAATTGAACAGTTACTTCAAACTCGAACTTATTGGCCTGATTGTCCTCAATCGTTATCATGGTTTTCCCGGCACCAAGCCCTGTTATAGTTGCATTGTCCCCAACCAGAGAAACCGTTGCAATGGAAGCATCTGCAATATTAACCTGGTAAAATCCTGATCCCCCGGCAAGGGATACAATTTCCGATTCTGTCAATCCAAGTTCTACCTTAACAAATAATGACAAATCCACTGTAACGCTGATGGCAGACGTGAAACCAGCACTGTTTTGAACAGTTATGGTGGCGCTCCCCTGGGAAACTCCCGTTATCACCACTGTTGTACCGGATATTGATACAGTGGCTATGGAAGGATCACTGGAAGATACAGTATAGAAGCCCGTATTATCACTGATGGTGGCATTGGCTGTCTCCCCGCTTGAAATGGTTACACTTGACGGATCCACTGAAAAGCTTGATCCTACAATTACTGTGATGGTGGTTGAATCTGAATTGCTGTCAGAAACAGTGATGATTGCAGTGCCGGCTGCGACCCCAATAATAGTGACGATATCATTGGATACACTTGCCGTGGCAACAGTGTCATCACTTGTTGCGACATTATAATCCGGGCTGCCCGTAAGGACTGTGACTGTTTCCGATTCCAGGGGAAGAAAGGTGACACTGGTCTTACTCAATGTAATTACAGAAACCAGAACGTTTATGGTTGACGTTGCGCCGGAACTATCTTCAATTGTTATGGTCGCCGCGCCCAGGGCAACCCCCTGGATAGTACCCTGGTCACCCGAACTCCCGCCCATGGATGCAGTGGCGACTGTATCGGAACTTGAGGTAATTTTATAAAATCCTGTCCCCCCTGTGATGGTAAATGTCAGAGAGGTACCTACCGTTAAATTAATATCAGTCGCACTCACAGTTAAAGAAGCAGACGCATACCTGACATGAAACAGGGTAATCAGAAATAAAGCGGTCAGAATGATCTTAAACAGACTTCGATTGGCTATAGGCATATTTTTACCTCCCCAGAAAACACTCTATGACATTAATATTAACCTCATAAAAATAGAAATCAAACTTTTTGTCAAGCAAAATTATCTTTATCGGACAGGGCGGTTTCAAGCATAAGAGCTGAATAGTTACCTTTATTCTTTCCTGCTATGCTGTTCTTCAATTAATCTTAAATACTGCAGAGGCATTTCCCATCCGGGCTTAAGCTCAACAGCCTTTTGAAAGGCCTGTTTTGCCTCATCATATCTTTTTTTCTGCACACACGCCACCCCAAAATTAAATTGAATAATTTCACTGAAAGCATTTAATTCAACCGCTTTTTTTAAATAATCATAGGATAAATCACTTTTCCCCATTTTCATCGCATTATGACCTGCATCGCTGTAATATCCTGCATGATCAGGCATAATGCGGATCAGTTTTTTGAACATGGCAAAAGCTTTATCGTGTTTTTCCAACTTTTCATAGGCGAGCCCTAAATTGAGCAATCCATTGAGATTGTTTGGAAAATAATTTATTAATTCTTCATAATATTTCATACTTTCCTCAATTTTACCCAGTTCATTGCCGGCATACCCTTTATAAAACAATATCTCTTTTCTCTGGGAATTGTATTTCAGTGCCTGATCTGCTTCCCGCATACACTGCTCCCATCTGCCCTGGTTATAACAGGTAATGGTTCGACCATAATATTGATCATACCTGATCATGTTGTAATTAAAATAAATATAATACACCAGCAAAAGACTCAGAATAATAGCAATAAAATTCAATAGCCCCTGATTTGTTATCTTTTTGGGTACATTCTTTCCAGGTTTGACAAACAGAACCCCGGTAAGC
>JAHJDU010000365.1 GCA_018812385.1 Pseudomonadota bacterium | reverse complement strand
CGAATTCACTCGGATGTGAGTTGCGCTGGCGCTTCACTCACACCAGTGATTCGAAGCGTTCTTGACAATCTTAATAAAACCCATTCTTCTATGTTCGACTCTTAATGGATAAGAAATATCCGAGCAAAGACAAGACTACTGGCTATTAAGTCCCCTTTCCACCGCCCCCAAAAACCCCCGGACTACCCCTGTAATTGTTCTCTTTCAATGCTGGCTTTAAACATGAACATTATTATTAACAGTCTTGAGCTTTTAACATCCATTGCAAGCACAATATCTTGTGTCTGGGGTAAATTTCAATCACACAGATAATCAACTGGTATATAAAAAATACGGCCCGCACTTAACTGCAAAAAACCCGCTATATCGTCCAAATTCCCAATCCTGACATCTTTTTACCCTGTTTAATTTTGGACACACGCTGTGGGACATGAAAATAAAATAATTGTAATTATCCCTTTTCAGAAACGGCAATTGTCATTTGGTTTTACTTTTTTGATAATATTTTTTATAGAACATCTATACTTTTAAACTAGTGCGATTAAATTTTTTATTTTTTTATAGGGGATTTGGATCATGCCCATAACAGACAATAAAAATTATCCGTTTTCTTTTTCCATGATAGACATTAAAAAAATTGACCCTTCACCCTATCAACACCGCAAATACTTTGATGAAGACAGGTTAAGAGAACTTGGGGTAAGTTATGCAGCGGGTTTGATTATGTTGTGAGATTTTATTCCGTTTAATTCAAACAATCTTTTAAATTTTTCATTTTATTCGTATAATTCAAGACAAAAAGCATAGAAAAGCCCGGAGCTGCAACCCCGGGCTTTGATTGCGAACTTCCGCCGATAGCCGGAAAGCCCACACCAACTATCTTATTTCTACACCATTTTCCGGATATCAGCAAGACCGGAGGATGCCTTGGATTGTTTTTAATTTCAATCACATGTCATTGGTGTGAGTTTCCATTTTTTCTCTGCCGGGCGTGCTGGAGAGGCCATGCCTATTGTTGTGAGGATTGCCGTAAAGCCGGGAACCTTAAAAACAGAAGGGAAGCCCAGAGAAGATACCGTCAGACCGAGAAGGGGAAAAAGCAGCACCGGGAAGCAGAAAACCGCCGCCGATACAGTAAAACTATCAGCAAATCAAAAAAGATGGATGATACATCTTCAACAGTGCTGCCGGTCTGGTGTACGACAACAATAATATGGACCCGGCATCACATTTTGAGCCTTCAAATCAAACCATGCTGTAGATTCTGCTGCGCTTTGGGTCAACTTGTCACACAATTCCCCAGACGGGGATATGGGTAAACAACAAACCGGGAGGTGCGGCATGATAAAAAAGAAAATCCTAAATCCCTCAAGGGTTCGTAGTATCAAAGACGGGTTCAGTTTTATTCCCCATCACTTTCTTACGGGTGGCTTCTGGAGTGCATTGAACCCGAACGAACTGTTATTGTACTTTTTCCTGGTCCTGGCCGGTGATCGCAACGGTCTAAGTTTTTACAGCTATGATAAAATATGTACCCTGCTTGAAATGCAATTGGACCAATACATCCAGGCACGAGACGGATTGCTGGAAAAGAATCTGATTGCCTTTGATGGCACCATTTACCAGGTGCTTTCCTTGCCGGTTAAACCCATACCGATTTCTAAAAATGAACGATCTTCTCATAGAACCAATCAACCGGAATCGGTTGGAAACATTTTGAACAAGATACTTTCGGGAACAAGTCATGGCTAAACTGACATCCATAAAGAAAGCCGGTTATAATATGGATCAGGTCCGCCAGGAATATCTGGGCTACCTTCAAAAAATCCAGCAAAGCGGTCCGACACAGATCGGAGCTATAACGAGGGTGATTAAAGCCTTTGGAAGCTATCTGCAAAAACACGGGGTAGAACTGACCGGCATCAATATCGAACATGTAGATGAGTTTTCAGCGATGTTCAATGCATCGTATGCAAAAACGACTCAACGCCTTTACAGGTCATACTTGAGGTGTTTCTTACGCTATCTTTATAACGAGCAAAGTTTAATCAGGCAAAATCTGGCAGATCTTTTGATTGGTCCTCCAATGTTTGCCAAAGCCAAACCACCGCAGTTTTTAAGGCCAGGTGAAATCCGTCGACT
>JAHJDU010000003.1 GCA_018812385.1 Pseudomonadota bacterium | reverse complement strand
TCTAAAATAAACTTATTAACAGCGCTGTCAACCAGACCTTTACCCTTAAGGCTTTCAAACACAACATCAGGATAAAGGCCCTTTGTCAGTATATCCTCAAGGCCTTGAACATCATTATCATTGATTGCCTTTGATAAATTTTCAATTCCTGTTTTACCTTTTGATCTGAAATTATAATCAAAGAAAAACAGGTTAGAGGATAATCCTTTTGCTTTGCAGATATCGCTGAATACTGATCCAGCCTGTATGGATGACAATTGGTATTGATCGCCTAAAACAATCACTTTGGCTGTCATGGGTATTGCTTCCAGAAGCCGGGTCAACAATATTATATCAATCATTGAAGCTTCATCAATAATAATCACATCTGCTTGCAAAGTATTATTTTTATTATAATAAAATCCCGGGCTGTTTTTTAATGGCTTTAAAATTGAATGGATAGTACTCCCCTGGTCCATTTTTGATGCAGCTTTGCCCGTGGGCGCAACACAAATTATTTTAGGAACAGGCAGAGCATGTTTTTCTGAATATGATAGAAAGATTTTTTTTATAATAGTCGTGACATATGTCTTTCCCGTTCCAGGACCACCTGAAACAATGGTAAAATGATTCTTTATTGCATGCTTTACTGCGTTTCCCTGAAGGTTGATATGTTTATCACTTGGAGTGAAATACAACTCAAGCATTTCATCAATAGTTGCCTCATCCATATTAGAGGGCTTTAAAAAAACGCGTTGAATAATATTTCGGGCCAGCCGGTTTTGAAAATCATAATATTTTGAAAAATAAAGTCTGTGGTCGGAATCCAAAACCAGGGGGGTTTGAATATTATCTGAAACCATTAAGGAATTTTGTAAAGCATTTATCCATGAATTTAAATCAGGAAATTTAATTAAATCATTACCCGCTTCCGATACAGGACGGACAGTTTCAGACATTGCCTTGATATTAAGGCAGATATGGCCCTCAAACAATGATTTGGAAACCAGGGCACATGATGCCAGAACAATGGGGTCTTTTTCATCAAAGGTTTTTGCCATGGATCTGGCAAAAAAATAATCCAGGTTTGAAAAAAAATGCTGTTCAAATAAATTGCCAAGCTCAAATGCAGTATATTGACTCAAGATATTCCCGGCCATCATAGGATCGACTTGCCTGTCCATGATTATCACCAAAAAGCATAAAAAACATTATTTTTTATGCTTTGATTCTTCTATATATTTAGTGATCCTTAAAAAAGGAACATAGTTAGAATCCAATTTAAGTATATGATTTGTCAGCCAATCTCTTAATTCCATTATCACATCATCTGTTAAATTTGCTATATTTTCCGAAATTTCGCGTCGCAAACTAATGGCATTTCTAATAAATTTACGATGGGCCCTTGCATGGGCTGCCAAATCAGGATATCCCTTTTTTTCTCAAGTATCTTTCTTCTGTGGTGAAATACAATTTACAATATTCATTTATATCAGAAATAATATTAATGCACTCTTTACAATCGTTTTCCGATTTATCAACGTCAATCAACTGGTTGAATAACTCAAACATCTTTTTCTGGTGAATGTCTATTTCTTCAATATCAACACTATATTTGGGGTCCCACTCTATTTTCTCAATACTACTCATTTTTCTCTCCTTTTATTTTTTGTTTCTAATAAAATTGTTCCCAGGACAGCTATAGAAATAATAATGGCAACTACAATAGTAAATTTAAACCCATTATTGCCAAACTTTGGATAAATCACAAAAGGAACAATATATAAATATAAAACAGCATGAAACATTCCTATTCCAATAACACGAAGTATCAGCCTTTTTTTCATTCAATTTTCTCAAGTAATTTTACATGGATATTATCAAATCCTCCATTTGACATTATTAAAACAAGATCATTCTGTCTTAATTTTGGGACCAGAAAACTTATAACGGCATCGCTGTTTTTAAAATAATATGCCTCAATTCCCCTTTTTGCAATGTCTGCCACAAGCTGTCTAGTGGAAAATTTATCGTTCAGGGGTATGTTTTTTTTGATGCCTGGTTCACAGATACACACCATATCTGCATCCAGAAAAGAATCAGGATAAGTGTCCTGGAAAAAATTTCTCATGCTTGTATTGGTTCTGGGTTCAAAAACAGCGATCACCCTGCCCTCTTTATAAAAGGGTTTTACGGCTTTAATCGTCTCTTTGACCGCTGTGGGATGATGGGCAAAATCATCCATTACCGTGATCCCATGTTTTATACCACGAATCTCCTGCCGTCTTTTTATACCGGAAAAAGTTTTTAAAGCCTTGATAATATTTTTATCACTGATGCCTATTTTATTGGCCGCAGCAATACAGGCAAGACAATTAAAAAGATTATGCTCTCCCACCATATTTGTTTCAATGGAAATTTTTTTATCGGGACCTTGAACATCAAAAAAGGTTTTCAAATTCTGCTGTACATGGTTAGAAAAAGACCATTGTGCCTGCACACCATAGGTCTCAACAGATGCTGCAGAATCGGCAAGAACCTCTTTTAAATTGTCATTATTATCAAACGCTATAATATGACTGTCTTTTTCTATTTTTTTAACAAAGGTCGAAAAAACAGTCTTGATATGGTCAATATCTGTGAAAATATCTGCATGATCAAATTCAATCCCTGTGATGATTGTAATTTCAGGATCATAATGCATAAACTTCGGTCCTTTATCAAAAAAGGCCGTGTCATATTCATCCCCTTCAATCACCATATATTTACCGCTTCCCCTTCTAAAGCTTGAATTAAAATCCTTTAAAATACCACCGATCATAAAAGACGGGTCCATTCCTGCCTTAAACAAAATATGGGCCATGATTGAAGAGGTGGTTGTTTTCCCATGGGTCCCTGTAACCAGGATGATTTTCTTATTCTTTGCAATAAATTTATTCACTGCCTGGGGCATGGATAAATAGGGTATGCCCCTTTGCAATACTGCCTGGGCTTCAACATTCAGCTTGGTTACAGCATTGCCGATAATCACAAGATCAGGGTCATGATCTAAATTTAAAGGATCATATCCTGTAAAAAGCGAAATTCCCTTTTCTTTTAAAAAATCACTCATGGGCGGATAAACGTTCTGGTCAGAACCGGAAACCTGATACCCCATCTCCTTGAGAAGACAGGCAAGGGTTCCCATTCCTGTCCCACAGGCAGCAATTAAATGTATCTTATTTATCATTATTATTTAAAGAGCAGCCATTGCCTGTCTTGCAGCAGCAATCGTCTCATCAATATCCTCGTCAGAATGTGCCAGAGAGACAAAACAGGCTTCAAACTGTGAAGGGGCAAGGTATACACCTTTCTCAAGCATAATCCTGTAAAATTTTGCAAATCGATCCAGATCACATTTTTTAGCATCATCAAAATCATTAACATCTTCGCTTGTAAAAAAGAATCCTGCCATAGAGCCCACATGACCTGTTTTAAAAGGGATTGCTGCATCATCTGCAGCAGACTGCAAGCCTTTCATAAGCTTCTCCGTCTTACTATCAAGTGCTTCATACACACCCTTTTTTTTAAGCTCTGTCAGAGTTGCAATCCCGGCTGCCATTGCAAGTGGATTGCCTGAAAGGGTCCCGGCCTGATACACAGTGCCCACAGGAGCTATATGATCCATAATTTCTTTTCGACCACCATAAGCACCTACAGGCAAACCACCGCCAATCACCTTTCCAAAACAGGACAGATCCGGTGTTATGCCAAATAACCCCTGGGCAGAATCTTTTGCCACCCTGAACCCTGTCATGACTTCGTCAAAGATCAAGACGGCGTCAAACTTTGAAGTATATTCCCGCAATATTTCAAGAAAGCCGTCCACTGGAGGTACCATGCCCATATTGCCGGCAACAGGCTCGACAATAACGCCGGCAACCCTGTCCCCCTTTTCTTCCATAAATTTTACAAATCCTTCTATATCATTAAATTTTAAAGATATAGTATTGGAAATAACCGACTCAGGAACACC
>JAHJDU010000364.1 GCA_018812385.1 Pseudomonadota bacterium | reverse complement strand
CTGCTGGATGGAAAATCATGTTCACATGGCATTGCAGGTCACAGACAAACCACTTTCAAAACTGATGCAAAATATCTCCCAGCGTTATACACACTGGTTTGATCAGCGACAATTATAATTCCCGCCGGACGACAATTAAAATTCCCGAAATATAAAAACCTTAAAAAAAATGGTAAGAACGTCCAAATCTAAAAGAAAGGAGAGGTTTGGATGGTTACGAACCAACAAGTAAGGAGGTTATTCAAAATGATTCAGACAGAAAAGAATTTCGGGATTGCAGCAATGAGAGCTGGAATGGATGAAAAGACCGCTCGCAAATACCGCAAACACGGTAAGCTACCAAGCGATGTCAGGCAAAGGTTTATCAAGTTTCACCTATGGAACTGACAAGTGCCAGCCGCGCAAGGCATCCAGCAGAAGCAAGAGCCATCATCGCGCTGATCGGTATGGATCATTGTGATTTTTCGCTGTCAGATTTTACACACTATTTTAACCGGAATATGCCATCAATGAGCAGGCTGGTCAAGGATGTACGTACTCGCCTTACAAAAAGCCAGTCAATGCATGAAAGAATGGAGCATATCAAAGATCAAATAACCACAATAAGCGAAGCCTGACCCCCTATGCCACACAAAAAGGTCTTAGAGTGAACTTTTTGATGCTAAAAAGGAGTGTTTAATGTTTAATAATTTGTTGATTTAAAAATACATATTGACTGCTTGGACTGGGGTGGCTATACTTCGGATATACACAAGGAGGTGGTCGCATGCATACGAAGATTCAAAAATGGGGTAATAGCCAGGGATTACGTCTTGCCAAGAACGTGATAGAAGATGCTTGTCTTGGAGTTGGGGACGAGGTGGATGTTACAGTACAGAACGGTATTATCGTTGTTGCGCCAATCAGGAAAATTCGCGGACGGTACCGTCTCGAGGATCTTGTGGCACAAATTCCCGAAGACTACCACGCCGGCGAAGTAGATTGGGGGGAGCCGGTCGGTAAGGAGGTATGGTAGATGGCGGTTTATATCCCCAGACAAGGCGACATTATCGCCATCACTTTTGATCCCCAGTCCGGTCACGAACAGAAAGGTCGTCGGCCTGCTCTGGTTGTGAGCAAGGGTTTGTTCAATCGTAGCACTGGCTTGGCCATTGTGTGTCCTCTGACAAACACAGAACGCGGGTTTCCCTTCCACGTGCCTGTTCCGAAAAGCAGCCTGACGGGCCTGACGGGGTTCATAATGGTTGAGCAGGTCAAGTCGGTGGACTTTCGTATTCGTCAAGCCAAGCGCATCGAACGTGCCTCAGATGAATTGCTGGCAAACGTTCTATCAATATTAGATGCCTGCATCTATTGAAAAGCATGGTGAAAAGCATGGGGTCACCCATGCGGCAGGTTCCAATCAGGCTTTATGGTTCAATGCCAACCCCATGTTCGGTTCTCTGCCGCAGCCAAACTCAGCAAAAAAGTCGGGCTTCCTGGCTGTAACGAGTTGCAAAATTGGCTGCCTTATAACAGGTTCCTTTAAATCTATTTTGCTCAACAAATGTCTCCAGCATATACAGAGGATAATGATAAATTTTGAGCCAGTCAGCAGATATCCTTTTAATGTTCAGCGCTATAACCTTACTGGCTAAGCATTTCACTGTCACCCAGGGCAACACGAGATATCTATTGTTATTCATGACAAAATAAAGATTTTTATTTTTAACAGGCTGTGTCCAGCCAATAACCTAAAGGTCACACGTAAACTCTTCCCGGGATTGAACCGCCCATGCAGCAGACCCCCAGCCAATGCATGCAACAGGGGTCTTTCCCGCAAAAGCCATGTACTTTAAATGAGTGATGATTAGGGGTCAGGCTTCGCTTATTGTGGTTATTGGGGGTAAAGTATACCTGACCTCAGCCCATTATTGAAATTACCTTGATAAAATTCAATGTCAGGACTATTATGTATTATTTTTGAAAACGATACAGTATGGTTCAAAGGTGCTATAATGAAGTTACTTTGAGTGGGACTAAGAAAAAGCCAAAACAAATTTTAAAAAACATGGAGTGAGTTTTGAAGAAGCAATAGTGGTGACTAAAATGACGCAAATAGAAGACAAAGACATGCGTGCCGAATATGATTTTAAGGCAGGAGTGCGTGGCAAACACTATAGGAACATGCAAGTGGGGTACTCAACTACTGTTCACAAGGCGGATGGTACGACTGTTGTTAAAAACGTGATGCCAAAAGAGGGCACAGTTGTTCTGGAACCAGATATTCAACCATATTTCCCAGATTCAGAGTCTGTAAACAGGGCTTTGCGTTGTTTAATTCCGCTTTTGGCCAAAGAGCATGGGTCAAAGCCTGAAAAGCGTTAAGGTTGTGGGGGGCTTTCCGGGTTTGAACCGGATAAGGACATCAAGATCGAATACATAGGGCTCAGGCCCGGGGAAAAGCTTTACTGCATGCGGGTCTGGGGGTCTGGCGGGTCTGGGTGACCCCGATAAGTTTTTGTTTTTACAAAAGATATTGCCTGAATCAGGGGGCTAAAAAGGCCTTAGAGTGCACTTTTTGATGTCAAAAAAAGGGGTTTAAGAATAATGGTGAATGGTGAATGGTGAAAAGACTGACCCCACCTTGAGACAGTTGACCCCCTTGACCTTTAAATTAAAAAACAGGAGGTTTGTATGAAACTGATAGAATGGGAAGTATCTGAAGATGCTTAAAGGTTCCGGGCGAATAAGGATCAGGCTGCTGTAAGTCTCATGAAAGACGTTTCTGTCAAAATTCTGATTTCAGATATTTTCCTGGATGAGTCCATCTACCCCAGGGAAAATATTGATCACAAACGCATTGGTATTTTTGAGGAAAATTTAAGGGATGGGTTTGTGTTTGAACCCATTGAGGTTCAGGCCTGGCAGGATACGGGGAGTGCAGCAAAAAAGGGTAAATACCGCATATTGGATGGTGTACATCGGTGGAGCGCTTATAAAAAGACGGGTGTGACAGAAATCAATGTTATTATTAAAATCTTAAATAATATTGAACCTATCCTGTATGCGGCAAAAATGGCAATAGGGCCAAAGCAGCTTACTGAAACTGAAACAAAGAATACGGCCCGACGTGCGTTTCAAGTCAATTCCCGGTTAACTGCTTCTGAAATCGGCAGGGCCATTGGCAGATCAAGGCAGACTGTTGACAAATATATTGCAGATTTAAGGGCCACGGTTCTTTTTGAACAGGATCTTAAAATTTTCAAGTTAAATCAACTGGGTATTCCCCAGGACAGGATCGCAAAAAGAGTGGGGTTGGGTCAGCAGAGGATATCGCGCTATTTACTACAAATGCCACAAGTGGCAAAAGGCGTAAATGACGATTTATTGAAAGGTTTTACTGTCCCGCAGGTGGCGCAGAAGCACGGCTGGCCTGAACCTCTGGTTTGGTCCCAGGCGCTGGTAAATGCAGATGATTTTGGCCGGTTCAAGGCGCTTCAATGGGGAATTCGGACTTGGGATGTGTGGAATTTCATGGATTGTGACCGCCGGTTTGGCGATGAATGGCCTGGCCGGATTCCGGCACAGCTGGTGGCGCATATCCTGTATTTTTTTTCAGAACCCAATGATCTGGTTTTGGACCCCATGGCCGGGGGCGGGGTATGTGCAGATACCTGCCTTGCCATGGGCAGGAGATGCTGGAGCCTGGCTTGCGTTTATCAATGCAGACTGGCGGGATTTTCAGAACTGCCCGGCCAGAAAAGAGGATCGAAAAAAGGCGATTTTGCTGACAGATTATTATAAAATGTTTAAAAAGACAGGGTGGAACCTTTCCCATATCGTCCAGGCGCCCATGTCTTCGGAGCGGTTTAACGCAGGGGTTGTGTCTGCCATGCAGAAAAAAAAGATCCTTGGAGTTATCAGCCGGTATGTGATGTTCTTGAATTAGAACTAGCGGGGTCAGGCTTCGCTTATTGTCGTTATTGGAGGGCGGTCTTGGGTGTTGCTAAAATCTGCCGATAAGGGTATCATAGATTCAATCTTTGACTGAAAACAATGAGACGTAATATAACAGGTGATCGATTATGGAACAGATTGTTATTCAG
>JAHJDU010000363.1 GCA_018812385.1 Pseudomonadota bacterium | reverse complement strand
TGGTTGAAATGGCTAAAAAATTGCCCTATGTTGAATATGCAGGTGAAAATATGTTTTCCTGTTCCCAGGATACCCAGGATGCCATTACAAATATTATTAAAGAAAAAAAATTAAACCGAGTTGTCATAGCTGCATGTACGCCCAAAACCCATGAGGGTCTGTTCCAGGAGACATTAACAAATGCAGGCATTAATAAATATCTTTTTGATATGGCCAATATCCGGAACCAATGTTCATGGATACATGCCAAAGAGGCTGAAAAAGCAACCGCAAAGGCCAAGGACCTGGTCAGGATGATCACGGCCAAGGTTGCCCTGCATGAATCCTTAAAGGAACCCACTCTTGAAATCCACCAGTCAGGACTGGTTATAGGTGGTGGTGTTGCAGGCATCATTGCTGCAAAAACACTTGCCGATCAAGGATATCACACCCACCTCCTGGAAAAGGAAGACAAGCTTGGTGGTCAGGCAAACAAGCTTTATCAAACCTGGCAGGGTGAAGATATCCAGGCTCACCTGGCCTTAATGATAGAGTCTGTAAAACAAAACAAATTAATCGATATCCACCTGAATACTGAAATAACCAATGTTGATGGATTTGTTGGGAATTTTGAAACTCATATCAGCAAAAACGGCATTACTGAAACCCTGAAGCACGGCATTACAATTATTTGTACCGGTGCTTCAGAATTAAAACCCGAGGAACATCTTTATGGAAAAAATGATCGTGTCATAACAGGGCTTGAACTGGACCAAAAATTTTTAAATAATGATGAAGATCTTAAGTCAACAAACACGGCTGTCTTTATCCAGTGTGTGGGGTCAAGGATACGGGAGCGGCCCTATTGCTCAAAAGTATGCTGCACTCAATCCATCAGAAATGCCTTGAAATTAAAATCAATAAATCCTGCAATGAAAGTGTTTGTTTTGTATCGCGATATGCGACCATTTGGATTAAGGGAAGATCTTTATACACAAGCCCGCACCAAAGGTATACAATTTATCAAATTTGATTTTGAAAAAAAACTTGAAGTGAGCGTAAAAAAAGATCACCTCCAGGTACTTTTTTCAGATACCTCCCTTAGAAGAAAAATGCAGATAAAGAGTGATTTAATTATTCTGGCCTCTTCCATTGTTCCGGAAAAAGGAAATAAACTTGCGGCTATGTATAAAGTCACACAAAATGCTGATGGTTTTTTCATGGAAGCCCATGCAAAACTTAAACCCGTTGACTGTGCAACAGATGGAGTGTTTATCTGCGGGCTTGCCCATGCACCTAAACCCATTGACGAATCAATATCCCAGGCCCAGGCAGCGGCTACAAGAGCTGTTACGCTTCTTGCTAAAAAGACAATGAACATGGATGGTACCATTGCAATGGTTAACCAGGAGCTATGCAGTTCATGCGGTGTATGTGTGTCCATCTGTCCATTTTCTGCCCCGTCCTTTACCAATGAAGGACGATTTGAGGGAAAAGCCCAAATCAACCCGGTGCTTTGTAAAGGATGCGGACTGTGCGTCGGATCCTGTAGATCAGGAGCAATACATCTTAAAGGGTTTGATAATAATCAGATATTTGCCCAGATATTTGCCCAGAATGATGAAAAAGAAACCAGGGATGACATCCAAATAATAGAGGAAATAGAAACAGGCCAAAAAAAAGAAAAAGATGCAGCCAACGCTGCTGTATAGGGAGATATGATTAATGAGTGAAAATAAAATAAAAATAACCAGCTTCCTTTGTAACTGGTGCAGTTATGGCGCAGCTGATCTTGCTGGAGTCAGCAGGATGCAATACCCTGCCGATATCCGGGTTATCAGAATTCCCTGCACAGGAAGAATGAGTCCTAAATTTATCCTGTCTGCTTTAAGAGAAGGTGCAGACGCTGTCTGGGTGTCGGGCTGACATCCTGGAGAATGTCATTACCTGGATGGTAATTATTATGCTCGCAGGAAATTCGCTTTAATGGGAAATCTTCTGGAGCACATAGGAGTTGAAAGGGACAGGGTCCATTTTTCCTGGATCTCTTCGGCAGAAGCCACTAAATTTGTGGACGTGGTCAAGGAGATTTCAAATAAGGTAAAAGAGCTTGAACCAAATAAAAAATTTGTAAAGGACTATAATTAATAAAGGTAATTTTTATGGATACCTGTATAAAGAAAATAAGGGACCTTTCTGCTGACCTCCTTGAAAAAGGTGAAGTGGAAAAAGTGATTGGTTTTGCAAAGGGAACCATTCCCATGGCAACAAGTCCTATTGCCATTCAAAAAAAACAAGATGTGGATAAACTTGTTTTTAATTCAACATGCGGACTTAACCTTGCCAATTACGCTTCCAAGGAAAAAGGTAAAATAGCGGTTGTCGCAAAAGGATGTGACGCTAGAAATATTGTCACCCATATTGTTGAAAACCAGATTCAAAGAGACCAGATTTATATTATTGGAGTGCCCTGCACAGGTATGGTGGACAAACACAAAATTGCTGCTCTTTTTGAAGATGAAATAATCGAGTTTTCAGAAGACGGCCATACCTTGACTGTTTCATCACTATTAAAAACACAAACCCTTAAAAAACAGGATTATTTAAAGGGAAACTGCCTGTATTGTACCCATAAAAATCCTGGGATCTACGACGTCCTGGCAGCAGATCTTGTGGAAGAACAAAAACTTGATAATCTTTTTCCTGATGTTGATTGGATTGAAGCATTAGATGTTGATGCCAAATGGCAGCATTTTGAAAATTTGACAAAAAATTGTATCAGGTGTTATGCCTGTAGAAATGCATGTCCCCTGTGTTATTGCCCCACTTGTTTTGTGGATGAATCAGGACCCCAATGGGTGGGCAAGGGTCAGAATAAAACAGATGTGAATACCTTTCATTTTTTAAGAGCCTTCCATTGCGCTGGACGGTGTACTGATTGCGGGGCCTGTGTCGAAGCCTGCCCCATGGGCATCAATGTCAGGGATTTTACAAGAAAACTGAACAAAGATTCTTTGGAACTCTTTGGCTGGGAAGCAGGCCTTGATGTGACAAAACGTCCTCCTCTGGATACTTACAGGCCGGAAGATCCTGATGATTTTATCAAGTAAATAAAAAGGGTATACAATGAAATTCATATCAATTGATAAAAATGACTGGACCAAAGGGATTGATAAATCCAGAGAGAAATATCAGCTTTTTGGCCCGGTTAAAGATGAAAACGGGTGTCTGATCAAAAAACTTGATACAGATGTCCAGCCGGACATGGGATTTCATGAATCTGTCATGTCGGCGAAATCTGTTCTTTTTCCCCAGACAGAAAAAATTTTAACTGCCAGCCTGGATGAATCGCTTGAAGATCACCATATCATGAAAAGAGCGGAAAACGACTATTCTCCCCGAGCTGTTCTGGGCATCCGGCCCTATGATGCAAAAGCTATTGCACTTGTTAAACTCAATTTTGACACCAAAGAGTTTCAAGATCCCTATTGGTGTGATGCCTATGATGTCACTGTCTTTGTGGGCCTTGGCATTACCAGACCAGGGCCTTTTGATTTTTCCACCTCTGTTGGAACCGGACCCTTTTGCGAAGATGGTCTTGACATACTTCTGGCAGACCTTGATGACACGTACCTGGCAAAGATTCTTAGCCCAAAGGGTGAGGCCTATGCTGCAGCCTGTGGGTTTGATGCAATCGCCGATGAAAAAGAGAGCCAGGCTTTGTTTGATATATTAAGAAAAGAAGCTGAAAAAAATATTGTATCCTGCGTGGAAATTGACAAGCTTAAGGACAAAACCATTCTTGAGCTCCATGAAGCTGACTTTTGGGATGATTTGGCATTTTCCTGTATCAATTGCGGAACCTGCACATATGTCTGCCCTACCTGCTGGTGCTTTGATATCCAGGATGAGGCCAGACAAAAGCAAGCCTTCCGGTTTAGGAACTGGGACACCTGCATGTCTCCTTTGTTTACCCGCCATGCCACGGGTCATAACCCAAGGAGCACCAAAGTTCAGCGAGTCAGGCAAAGATTCATGCATAAACTGAAATATT
>JAHJDU010000362.1 GCA_018812385.1 Pseudomonadota bacterium | reverse complement strand
TATAACTTAAAATTTATTTATATATGAAATTTACCTGTTTTTTTATTGCATGACAAATCAAATTTCGTTTATAGTGTTGCTTTGAAACAGGACTGGATTAAAAAATAAATAAAGAAAGGATATAAAATGAAAAACCCCCAAATGAAAAATCCTATTGATAATTATTGGAACCTTAAACTGGAATCTATAAAAGAAAGCCTTGAAAATAATAATTTTGAAGTTTTTATTGCACAGAATGCAAAGCAAGCAAAAGAAATAGCTGTTAATGATATTATCCCCAAGCTTGATATTAAAAGTGTTTCCTGGGGAGGGTCAATGTCCTTTGTTGCCACAGGTCTTTTCCATGAATTAAAGGACAATCCGGATATTGAGGTTCTCAATACATTTGATAGAACTCTTTCAAAAGAAGAAATGATGGATCTTCGAAGGCAATCCTTGATGGTGGACCTTTTTATTACAGGCACCAATGCCGTAACAGAACAAGGTCAACTGGTTAATCTTGATATGATGGGGAACAGGGTTGCAGCGATAATGTGGGGACCAAAAACGGTATTGCTGGTAATTGGCAGGAATAAAATTACCAGTGATCTGGAAGAAGCCATGTTCAGGATAAAAAATTATGCTGCCCCGGTAAATACAATGAACCTGGACAAGAAAACACCCTGCAGTAAAACCGGTGTATGCCATGACTGCGACAGCCCTGACAGGATTTGTAATTATTGGACGATTACAGAAAAAAGTTTTGTAAAAAACAGGATTAAGATTATTCTGGTAAATGAAGACCTGGGATTTTAAAGCATGCAGAAAATTATGGTTTTCCAGCAGAAAGGGTCTGGAAAGAGTAAAATAGAGGGTATCAATAAATTCGGTGATAAACAATTTATTATTGAAACCTTTGACATTGACGAGCCCCTGCCTCCTGTGATTGATGACACATCCCCATATCTGCCCGAGATCATTGAAGCTGATGTGGTGCTTGATTATTTAAAACATCGGGATCTTTCAGATGATTTAAGTGTTTTATGTAAAAAAATGACTATCCCAATGATTGCTTCAGGGAAAAAGATAACAAAGGGAGATGCTATTTGTCCTCCGACATGATGCACTCTATCAAGACAGGGCTGTCTTGGGGATTATGGTCAGATTTTTGGTGCACCTGAAATAGAAGTAGTTACACAGAAAGATATTATTATAGAAATTAAGGTGTTAAAAGGTGCTCCCTGTGGTGCAACATGGAATGCAGCAAAAAAAATAAAAAACATGCCCATTGAAAAGGCATTGACCCGATTCGGTCTTGAGGTTCAGTTTTTTTGTTCTGCAGATCCCGCGTCCTGGGATCCTCTCTGGGGGAAAAGCCCGGTTCATGTTGCGGCAGATATCCACTCTGCTGTTTTAAAGGCTGCTTTAAAGAAAAAGAAAGAATAGAATTAATATCTGATTTCAAATATTTTAAAATTGGTCAGAGGTTTTATTTCTTGTGTCTGGACATGGTCTACCCTGGATATTTCAGGTCCTTTATGGCACCAGTCTATCATCTGATCAACAGCTGGTTGATCTCCTTCAAAAACGGCTTCCACAGATCCATTTGCAAGGTTTTTAACATATCCTTTAATGCCCAGCCCGTCAGCAGCATTTTTGGTATGAACCCGATAAAAAACGCCCTGGACCTTGTCTTTGATGACAACCTGGACCTGGGTTTTATTTGCCATGGGGATTTCTCCTGGTTAAATTGTTGAGGGATGCTTTTTTAATGATACCAGCGCCAAATTTTTCCGATATTGAATCCACGGCTGTATCCACTGATTCCCATTGCTCTTTTGGCCTGACCTGATCCTGTATCAGCTGCATCTGGACCGGGGTATTTTTATCTTTGAGTGCGGTAACACCTACTCCCAAAAGTCTGATTTTCTTTTTTAACAGGATTTTTTCATACAGGGCAATTGCTTGATGAAAGATAGCAGATGAAGAGCAAATAGGGGCATCAAGTTTTTTACTCCTGGTGATTTGTGAAAAATCCGAGAACTTAAGTTTAATAAATACATTTTCACAGACAAGATTTTTTTTTCTTAAATCCCTGCCAACGCTTTGAGATCTGCCCAAAATGACCTGTTTAATGGTTTCAAAATCAAATATATCTTTTGAAAGCGTTGTTTCACTGGAAATGGATTTTCTGATATAATTGGTTTCAACCCTTGATGAATCAATGCCATTTGAAAGCTCTAAAAGCCTTTGGCCCAGCTTGCCAAATTTCCGGGTTAATATAGTCAGGGGGTATTTTTTAACATCTCCCAGGGTTTTTATCTGCAGGATTTCCATTGTTTTCATAGCGCTTTGTCCAATCCCCGAGACTTTTCGAATGGGCAGGGTAAAAATAAAATTTTCTACCTGGTGCTTTTTAATATGGGTTAATCCATCCGGCTTATTCATGTCAGATGCGATTTTTGCCAGAAATTTAATGGGAGCAATCCCGACAGAGCAGGTTAAAGACAGGTCTTTTTTGATCTTGTTTTTTATGGCAAGGGCAATTTCTTCCGGCGAGCCAAACAGTCTTTCACACCCCCTAATATCAACATATGCTTCATCAATGGAAACCTGTTCCATCAGCGGGGAAAAATGTGAAATAATTTCCATTATTTTTTTTGATTCAGCCTGATATTTTTCCATATTCCCGGGAACAATAATTAATTGTTCGCACTTTTGTTTTGCCATAAATACGGGCATGGCAGAGCGGATACCGAATAATCTTGCTTCATAGCTTGCCGTTGACACAACACTTCTTTCTGAATTCCCTGAAACTATGACAGGTTTGTTTTTTAGAGCAGGATTGTCTCTTTGTTCAATCGCGGCAAAAAACGCATCCATATCAATGTGCAAGATCATTTTTTTTATCCCAAGAATATATTTGTAGACCTTTCCATGGTATAGGATAATATTTTTCGGGTCAAGATTTACATGTTCCATTCACAGGGCAATCGCATGTGGAT
>JAHJDU010000361.1 GCA_018812385.1 Pseudomonadota bacterium | reverse complement strand
TTGAATAACTATAAAAATCTAATTGTTACAAATATAACACATTAAACCAAATTTGTTTGATTTTTAAAAAAGAGATGGCCTGGCCATGAAAGAAAAAATGAAAGAAAAAAATGATATGCTTTTTGGATTCCATTCCGTGTATGAAGCATTAAAGGCAGACAAAAGAAAATTTTATAGTATATTAATTTCAAAAAACAGGTCTTTGGGCAGGATGGAAAAAATTGAGGCCATTGCCCGACAAAGAAACATAAAAATAGAGATGGTTGATTCTGAACTTCTGGACAAGATGACTGATTTTTCAAACCACCAGGGCTTGGCTGCCAACACCTCTTTTTTCCCCATGAAAAAAGCTGCCGAGGTTGTAAGGCTTGTACAGGAAAAAAAAGAGCCTTGTTTTATTCTGATACTGGAAAGCATTGAAGATCCCCATAACCTCGGGGCATTGATCAGAACAGCACTTTGTGCCGGGGTTGATTATATTCTTATCCCAAAAGACCGGTCTGCCCTGCCTTCTTCAACAGTGTCCAGAAGTTCTGCCGGTGCCATGGAGCATGCCAATATTTTTTATATCACAAATACTGCTTCCATATTAAGAGCTTTAAAAGAAAATGGAGTATGGGTATCCGGACTGGATGCAGGAGCAAATACATTTTTGTTTGACGCTGATTTGACCGGGAATATTGCGCTGGTTATCGGAGGTGAACATAAAGGTATCAGACCCCTTGTAAAAAAAGAGTGTGATTTTTTGTTGTCTATCCCAAATAAAGGAAATATTAATTCCCTGAATGCTTCTGTGGCAGGTGGCATCGCAATGTATGAAGCTCTTCGCCAGCGAAGCTAAAACTGAATAATGCAAGCCAGACCCCGTCTGCAAGGACTTAAGGCCGAAAGTTGAGTGAATAATAAATTTTGGAACAAAATTATACATAACGCTATTTAGCTGACATTGCAGGACATAGGACATGTTCAAGATTTTTCAGAATCATTGCAAACCATATTATGTATCAGCATTAAAAAATACGATCAGGCTTTTTGAACAGCTTTTATATCCGTTAAAATGTTTAAAATGCGGTGTCTATATTGATCCTGATATGGTTACACCCCATACAATGGAGGCCTGTTTTTGTGACCATTGCATGGCCTTGGGATTTTATCCCATTGCTACCCCATTTTGCTTAAAATGCGGACTTAAGTTTCACAAGAGTTTTAATGAAAACCACATGTGCGAAGCCTGTCTGAAAACACCTTTAAAGCTTGACCGGGTCAGAGCGGCACTTGAATATAAAGGCATAATAAAAGATGCGATTCCGCTTTTTAAATATCATTCAAAACTGTCTATTGCAAAAGTATTTGAAAGTCTGTTGTTTGAGACATTTTTATGCCACTATGCAAGTGCTCGGATTGACCTGATCATGCCCGTACCGCTACACAAAAAGAAATTGAGAGAAAGGGGATTTAACCAGGCATTTCTTTTGATCCGAAATTTTGTGAAGCACTATCAACAGGCCTTTGACCAATCACCTTCATGGAAAATTGATACGATTTCACTTGCCAGAATTAAAATAACACAACCCCAGACAGGCTTTGATGTTGATCAGCGGAAAGCAAATTTGAAAAATGCATTTAAAGTTGTTAATCAAAAGATAATTGATAATAAACATATCCTCTTGATAGATGATGTATTTACTACCGGAGCTACCTGTAATGAAGCAGCCAGGGTATTATTGAAATATGGGGCAAAAAAAGTTGATGCCCTGGTTCTGGCCAGAACCTGAGACACAGAGCCATGGGTTTATCTTCTTAATTTTACAATGATTTGTTAAGTTGGCTCAGTCCTGGCTGTCCCTTGAACTGACAGTGTTAGCTCTTTGTATATCAGATTGTAAAATTGTATTTTTTAATATTTTTCTACAAAAATTATTCAAACTTTCATTTGCCTGCATTGCCCGGATAGTAAGCACTTTATGCAAATCACTATCAATGCGTAACTGAAATGTTCCAGAAAATTTTTTTGACGTAAAATTTGCAGGCAAGGGCATACTATCTTCTTTATAAATTTCAATCCATTCTTCAAGTATTTGACATAATTCATGATATACTTCTTCTTCATTGTCACCATGACAACACTTACCAATCCAGCCAGGAATTGAACCAATAAAGCATTGATCCTCATCTGACCATTCAACAATTTTTAAATAACGATCTTGCTTTTTCATTTTTTAGACCTCTTAATTTTGATCTCAACTTCTTTTTCTTGATAATGTTTTACGTCATCCCCAAGTTTGCCGGAAACTGTAATGCTGATTCAATCTTGCCTCACCCGTAAAAAAGATGCAAATTTGGGTACTCCGTTTTTGGTAAAACCATAGTACTTGAAGGTAACAATTGTTCCTATGGGCGGAGGATTTTTTCTGGTTTGGTCTGTAAAGCCTGTGCCCAGCTTAAAAATTATCTCATTTTCAAGCTTTATGGTAAGAGACCCCATCATGGTTTCATATTTCCCTTTTCCCTTGTTTAAACCAATGACCACACCTTCCATATCCCCAAATTTTTTTACTTTCAGGACATGGGCACTTCGGCCTGTATGGTAAGGCATTTCAGGGTCTTTTACGATTACTCCTTCCCCGCCTTTTGATTGTACCTCATCAAAAAAAAGATCAAGATCTGATTTATCTTTGACCCTTATCTGGGGAATAACTCTTATATGAGTATTCTTTTGGGTTTCAAACCATGCGCTTGCCTTGTTGAGTCGTGGAAGAAAACCGCCTTTTTCATTTGGGACCTCAAAAATATTATAGGTGATTTTCTCCCAGCCATTTCCTGGATTTTTATCAAGGACCGTTGACTGGATAAATTCAAAATCGCCCCTTTTGCTCCAGAGTTCACCATCAAGTTCAAAAGGAGGAAAATTTTTAATAAACCATGACGGCGGATTTAGAGGCAATCCCTTTCGGGTCAGCAATTTTTTTCCATTCCAGTAACCACGGATACCATCAAGTTTTTCACTCATCACCCACCCTGTTATTTCTTCTTCACTGGTGTAAACTCTGGGTTTTTGTAAAGATAAATCCTGTGCAAACAGAGCTTGTCCGAAACTCAACAACAAGAATAATACAGATACTATTGTATACTTAAATCTTTGACAGGAAACCATTCCATTTTCCTTAAAAATAATATGTAAATCGCACATAAGCACTTGTATCAGCGTTGGTATAATAATTTGTGCCCGGAATCAAAAAACCGCCATATTCACTATCTTTTTTCCCATAAAAAATATTTGCACCAAAATGCAGATTTGAATTCTGTGTCACACTAAAGATTGCCCTGGGTTGGATTATAGCGGAAGGATCCCTGACATTGCTGATGACACTTAAATAAATATTTAGCAAAGGATGGAGTTCCATTTGGATCTGACCGGATAAATAATTCTTCCCAAGGGCAAACAATTCCCCTCTGTCAATTCTTTCCATAGCGTCAGGATCGACCATGGCATTTGTATAATTATTTTTCCCCAGGCCGTTATGATAATATTCAATAAAGCCATAATAATTTTTATTCTGCCATGTCCAGGAATAATCAATATTTACTACAAACTCAAAATATCCTTTTTTGTCATTGCCATCTTCCAGCGTTGACCAGACAAGATCGCTTCTCCATGCCGCATCTTTAAAATAACCTGTGCCACCCAGACCTAAAACGACTTCATTATAATGCATTGCGCCCATTACATCCATTTCAATATCACCTGCAAAAAAATGAAATTTTCCTGCAACAGATGATTTTTTAAAATCAATTTCATCTGTGATTAGATCTCTTCTTGGAACATAAAGCAGATTGCATTCTCCTAAAAGATCGGTATTAAACCGAAGCGAAATAAGATCATCCCCCATCTTGTAATCGCGGATCGTATCAGAAGGTGCAAAAGGATTGAAAAGATCCATGGGATTGAAAATAAACCCATTTCCCCATGTTATGGCCTGTCTTCCAACCAGGATGTCGCCCCAGGATGGTTTTATTGAAAAAAACAGACGGTCAAAGCGGTGCCATAAAACATAATCCTCTGTTTCTTTAAGTGTTTTCGTCAGGTCTAAAAGGCGTCTCTTATCAATATCCGAAGGGTCAGATGTCAACCCGGCGGCAAGCAATGGGAAATATTTTTGAATATTATATTGTTTTTTATATGCATCCCCTGATTTTAGGAAAGCCTCATAATGAGCTTCAAAATAAATTTTTTCAGATAAAATAAGCTTATCAGTCAACCTGACATTGGCAAGACCATCAAGACCTGTATGGGTTCCCACGGGTTCAAAATAAGACCCGGTATCATATCGGGCTACTCTTCCCTCAAGTTTTAAATGCCCACCAAACTGGTTATCAATATTTTCATACCAGACCTTATTTCCATACTCGGCCTTGTTTTCATACCCGATCTTATTTTTAAATTGGGCCTTATCTTCATGCAAGACCGGGTCTGGCCCGGCCAAAAGGTTCCGGGCAAACACCAATGACAAAAAAAAGAATATGAGCCAATACTGCTTATCATGCTTTGATTTCATCATTTACAATGAGCCCATCTTTGATAGTGACAAGTCGTGTGGCATAATCCATGACCATGTGGTCATGGGTTGAAAAAATAAAGGTGACCTTTTTTTCTGTGTTCATTTTTTTCATCATTAAAACAAGATCTTCTCCTGTTTTTGAATCAAGATTAGCAGTAGGTTCGTCTGCAAGAACAATGGCAGGGCCTGAAACAATAGCCCTTGCAACGGCAACCCTTTGCTGCTGGCCTCCGGAAAGTTCGGAAGGACGTCTGTCATACTTTCCTTCAAGACCAACATCATCAAGTATTGCCTTTGCCCTGTTGTATCGTTCAGTTTTAGGTACTCCCTGCAAAAGCATGACATACTCAACATTTTCAATAGCCGATAAAACCGGGATAAGATTAAAGGCTTGAAACACAAAGCCTATTTTATGCAGTCTTAAAGAGGCAAGACCTGCCTGGTTCATGTCGGCATATTTATTGTTGTCAACGATGACACTTCCTGAGTCCGGCACATCAAGGCCGCCTATGATATTCAGCATTGTGGTTTTGCCTGATCCTGACGGGCCGGCAAGGGCAACAAACTCTGCCTTATCTACTATAAGATCAACACCGCAAAGGGCTTCAACGATTACTTTTCCCTGTTTATACGTTTTTTTGATATTTTTTGTTTCAACAATTGCCATATCCTGTCTCCATGTAAATTGATCTTATCTGCTTTTTATTCCCAGGGCATCTAATTTGGGCATCTAATTTTTTGTCATGGCCTGGGTAGGTGTAACCCTGGCAGCCTTAAAAGCCGGATACAAGCTGACTAAAATACCTAATAAAAGCACCACAAGTCCTGCCACAACAACATCCTGGGCCCAGATTTCCGGATACAGGATTCTTGGGATTCCCCACATTTGTACACCTGCTGCCAGAGCTGATAAATCAATCCCGTTTCTTGCAATGGCGGCAACACTTAAAAATCCCAGTATATTCCCTGCTAATATCCCCAGAACCAAAAGGAAAAAAGTCTCTGTCACAACCCCTTTAATGACCTGGAAGGGTCTCATTCCAAGGGCCTTCATTAAACCGAACTCCCTCATTCTTTCAAAGATGGCCATAAGGGTGGTATTGACAATGCCAAAACCCATTGCAATAAAAACCACAAAATACCAGATATAAAGGAAAAATCCCGACATCTTAAGATATGCTTTCATCATGGGTAAAAGTTGGTGCCAGGTTTCAATAACAAAAATATTATCATTGATAGCAGCAATTAATTTCTCTGCAGCCCGGGTTTCTTTTTTGCCGGTAATATCAAGTCTGGGCAGCATAATGGAAACTTCTGATATCGAATCCCCCATTTTAAGCATTTTGGCAACCTGTGATATGGGGACAAAAACAAATTGTTTTTCAACAGTTTCAGATTCTGCACTGAAAATTCCTACAATCCTGAAAGCTTTTGAAATTATTTCCTTTTGGGTGTCCTGGGACATGAGAATCAGCTTATTACCTATTTTTGTATTAAATTTTTTAAGAAATGCCTTTCCCACAATAATTTTATTTTTATCTTCCGCTAAAAGAAATCGTCCAGATATCATGGCTTTGCCAATAAAGGAAATTTTTGCTTCCTTTTCAGGCTCTATCCCCACAAGGGTCACGCCGCCTGCGTGCCTGGCATTGGAAGCAATTGCATTTACCCTGACCCGTTTTGCCCAAAGAGTACCTGGATCAAGGATTGTAGAAAGGGCCTTGTCAAGTTTATCAATATCATCCATGGAATTTTCAACAACAGGGTCATTACGATAATCCCTGTGATGGATTTGGATACTTCCCGTAAGGGTGGATATGGAGTTTCTCACCATCTGGGTTTCCATTCCCCGCATGAGTGCTCCCAGAAAAATCATGCTCCAGACACCTATGATCACTGCCAGCAGGATCACAATGGTTCTTCTCGGATTTCTCCAGATATTTCTCCACGCTAATATTATATACATAATTTCTTATCTCTTACACATTGTTCATGGCTTCAACAGGTTTGAGTTTTCTTATTCTCAAAGCTGGAAAAACAGAAGACACAAAGGTAATCAAGAATACGACCAGAGGCCCTGCTGCGGCTGAAATCAGAGACAGTCTCGGATATAGTCTTTCCGGAATTCCATATTGTTTAAGTATGTCTTCCGTGCCGGCAATAAAAATCCCATGTTTTTGAAAATAAAGAGTTACAAGGCTTCCGATTATGATTCCCAGAACAATTCCCACAATGGTCATGCAAATGGATTCAAACATGACAAGCTTTGTAATCCTTGAAGGATTTGTCCCAATGGCCATCATGACGCCAAACTCCCGGGTTCTCTCCAGAATAGCCATTAAAAATGTATTAAAAATGCTGAAGGCAACAACAATGACAAGGATGATATACATGATGATGCCGCTGACAAGATCCATTTGTATCCCTTGCAGAAGCCCCGGCATGATTTCCATCCAATCAGGGACTGCAAGAGATTCATCCCCTTTGATAGTTAAAAAATTATTCCGGATGTTTTGTTTGACCATGGAGACATCCCCAAGGGAATCTGTTGTTATAACTGCTTCATGAACACTTTTTCCCATTGAAAAGATTTCCTGGAATCCTTTTAGCCCCATCATGATAACATTTCGGTCAAACTCATCAATGCCTGAGTTGAAAATGCCTTTTATGGTAAGAACTGCAGCTGCGATTGAACCGTCCCGCCCCTGTCCCAGTATGGTAATCTCATCATTGATATCCACTTTCAGGTTTTTTGAAAGAAGTCCTCCTATAAGGGCTGCATATTCGTCATCCTCTTTTAGATAACTGCCTTTACGAACAAGGGATTTTATGCTTGAAACATTGGCTTCCTTTAAGGGGTCTATCCCCGTTACAACAACTCCATAGGTTCTTTTATCAGACGATACAAGTGCGAACCCATTGGTCCTGAAGGTGTAATTATCAATACCTTTTACCGTGTCAAGAAATTTTGCTATCTTGTCAGGGTCTTTAATGACAAGGCGCATTTTTTTGTCTTTAAGATATCCTTGTGCCTGGATCTGCAGATGACCAGTACTGATCTTAACAGAAGTATTAATCATGGTTTCATAACAACCAAGCTGGAAAGAGAGCATAAACACAAGGATTATACTTGCAAAGGCAATTGCTGCAATGGTAAGAAGTGTTCGTCGAGGGTTTCGCCATATATTGCGCCAGGCCATTTTTAATTCTATTGACATGCAATATCCCCTTATAACCCTGGATTTTTAAGATTGGTCTGGGTAAAAATACTTTTGTTCAAACTTTTTTTAAAATTAATCTTCTCATATACAAACAGGGTATACTCAGTTGTTGTATCTGATTTCTGCATTTTCCATTTTAAGGGGAAAAGCCTGTCTCCTGCCATCTGGATATCCCATGCCGTCATTATCTTTACAGGCGCAAGGTCTTCATCAAAAAATGTTTCACTTAAAAGGATATTGTCCTCACGTATGGTAAGCTTGATCATGCCCCAGATAACCGGGGCCTCGGGTTTGGGCATTGATTTTATAAAATATACTTTTTTGCCCTCATCGATTTTTGTGTCTTCCAGGGTATGTACATAATCCTTGATAAGGCTGTCGCTCTTTGCAAGGTCGTTGTTGGAAAAATCCGATCCCTGCCAGCTTTGAGACATCATGGAAGGGGGAAGTTTGATGACCCGGTTTACCTTGGGATTGTACATCCACATTCCTTTTCCGGCTTTAAGGGTACCATTCCCTCTGTCCTTTGCAGGTTCAGTGATAACAAACAAGGAATCTGATTCACCCCGGGTCCAGGCCTTGATGGTCATGACGCGCTCCCAGTCAGGACGGTGAATGGTCATGGTTATGGTTGACACAGAGGCTTCACCCCGCCAGTAATCAAAGGCTTTTTTTACTATTGTTTCGGCAGACATCTGGGCGTGTGAGCTTATAGCAAAAAAAAGTATTCCAACGATTAATATGGCTTTTTTCATTCTGCCCCTTTAATCTGAATTGAGAGTCTGAATCAAGTTTTTATGATTATTGAGAATAAGCACATGATATATCTTGTGTCAATGGATTATACAATTGCGGATGTTGCCTTCTTCGCTCCAGATAGAATCTCTTACCATTTTTTGTGTACCATCAATGGCTATTGGATAATGCTCATCAATTAAATAACGGGTAAATTTCTTGTTTCTTATCAGCTTTTGAATGCAGACAATTAACGCTTCTTCGATTTGATCAACTTTAATGCCGGTTAACAAGCGCATCAGAGTATCATTATGCGGTAATTGTT
>JAHJDU010000031.1 GCA_018812385.1 Pseudomonadota bacterium | reverse complement strand
GTTTCTTTCATTACTCAATCTCTTTTATATTGCCTTTTGATTCTATCCAGATTTTTCTGTCATTTGCTCTTTTTTTCCCCAGGAGCATATCCATAATGTCATAGACTTCTTTTAAAGATTCTTCAGACCCGTCATCGACAGATAACTGGACAAGTCGTCTGGAATCGGGTGAAATGGTTGTCTCCTTGAGCTGGGCAGGATTCATTTCACCCAACCCTTTAAATCTTTGAATATTTATTTTGCTTTTGATTTTACGCCTGTTTATTTTTTTGATGATATTATTTTTTTCAGAGTCATCCAATGCGTAAAAAACTTCTTTTCCCACATCTATTCTGTATAATGGCGGCATGGCAATATAAACATGTCCTTTTTTTACAATCTGGGGAAAATGTTTTAAGAACAGAGCGCACATAAGTGTTGCAATATGCAGCCCGTCAGAGTCAGCATCTGCCAGCACACATATTCTATTATACCTGAGTCTGGAAATGTCATCTGATCCGGGGATTACACCTAAAACCTGGGAAATATCCCTGATTTCTCTGGATTCAATAATGGCAGAAGATTCAAGATCCCATGTATTTAATATTTTACCACGTAAAGGCATAATTGCCTGGAAACGCCTGTCTCTTGCCTGCTTTGCAGAACCACCGGCAGAATCTCCTTCCACAAAGAATAATTCCCGTCTTGCATGATCAATACTTGTGCAGTCGGACAATTTGGCAGGAAGTATGGTACCATTGGATGCCCTTTTTTTTGTCACTTTTTTGGCTTTTTGTACTCGATTTTTTGCATTTTCAATGGCAAAGGCGGCTAGTTTTTCACCTTCCTCAATATTTTGATTCAGCCATAAACTAAAGGAATCTCTGACTTGAATATTTACAAGATTAGCGCAATGACGGGATGAAAGCCGCTCTTTTGTCTGTCCTGAAAACTGGGCATCGGAAAGTTTGACAGAAAGAATATACCCGATCTTGTCCCAGATGTCTTCAGGGGCAAGGTATAACCCTTTGGGTAAAAGATTCCTGAACTTGCAAAATTCCCTGACAGATTCCAGAAGCCCGGATCTGAACCCATTTACATGGGTTCCGCCTAATCGCGTGGGAATAAGGTTAACATAACTTTCTTCAGGATTAGGACCGGATTCCATGGTCCAGTTAACAGCCCATATTATTTTGATATCATCTCCATGAATCTCCCCGGCAAAAGTGCGGGAGAAAATACATTTTCCCCCATTTAAATTTTCATTGAGATAATCATCTAACCCTAGATCATATTTCCAGGTATCTTTTTCTCCTGAGTCTTCATCATAAAATGTGGTAACAAGGCCCTTGCAAAGAATGGCCTTTGATTTAAGTGCTGTTTTTAAAGCTGTTTTTGAAAATGAGGGCCTGTCAAAATATGAAATATCAGGATAAAAATGAAGAGATGTCCCGGTTTCTTTGCTGTCAAGTTTTTTGACAATTGTCAGATCTTCAGTTTTGATCCCGTTTTTAAACCCAATGCCATATACCTGTCCATCCCTTTTGATGAGGATTGTCAAACAGGAAGACAAGGCATTGACAACAGAAACACCGACACCATGGAGGCCGCCTGAATAACTATAGTCTTTATTGGAAAATTTAGCACCGGCATGAAGTTTTGACATGATCAATTCCACCCCTGACACTTTTTCTTCAGGATGGATATCCACAGGCATGCCTCGCCCGTTGTCAGATACTATAACTGATTGATCCTTCTTTAATACAACATCAATCTGGGTTGCATATCCTGCAATCGCTTCATCCACACTATTGTCAATAACCTCAAATGCCAGGTGGTCAGGACTTGAAGTGTCAGTGTACATCCCGGGCCTTCTTTTGACCGGATCAAGACCTTTTAAGACCTCAATTGATTCAGCATTGTATGTATGAGCTAAGGTTTTGTCTTTTGTGTTTGGTTCAAATAATTTCATAAATTATTCATATAAAAATTTTCTACGACCCTAACAATATCTTCAGGGTCATCCAAAAGATGAAATAGGTCAAGGTCTTTTTCGGAAACCATTTTTTCTTCTAAAAGTTTATCTTTTACCCAAAGGATAAAACCATCCCAATAGTCTTTACCCACCATTATAATCGGCATTTTTCGAATACGTTTTGTCTGAATCAATGTAATGGTTTCAAACAGCTCATCAAGTGTTCCAAAGCCTCCCGGCATGATAATATATGCCTGGGCATACTTTAAAAACATCACTTTTCGAACAAAAAAATATTTAAATTCAATTTGCGTGGTCGCATAGGGGTTGGGCTTTTGTTCAAAGGGCAGTGTGATGTTGAGCCCCACAGATTCAACACCTCCTCTTGCTGCCCCTTTATTGGCAGCCTCCATAATTCCGCCACCCCCACCAGTAATAACAGAATATCCTTTTTGGGCAAATAATGCTGCAAGGTTTTCAGCTTTTTGATAATATGGATGGTCAGCATTCGTTCTTGCAGACCCGAAAATCGATACTGCAGGGCCAAGATTGTGTAACGCATCAATACCTTCGACAAATTCTCCCATGATTTTAAATAACCGCCATGACTCACCGGTTTTAAAATCATTAATCGGATAGTTTCCGTTGTTTACATGTTTTTCCATGTTGATTATTCCAATACCTTCCTTATTTTTATGCTTATTGAATTGATAGAATCTGGTAAAATAAACCTATGTATTATTAAAAGCTGTACGCCAAAGGCCTATCATATAAAAATATAATCGTCAATTATAAGCTGACCCTTACATTGACATTTTTCATAGAAAGATATAAAAAAAAGAAAAAATTTTCATAGAAAGAATTAAGATTGAAGGATAAAAGAATAATTGCCCGCAGAACATCGGTTAAAAATGAACTTGGAATGCACGCAAGACCGGCATCCAAAATCGCACAAATGGTTGATTCG
>JAHJDU010000360.1 GCA_018812385.1 Pseudomonadota bacterium | reverse complement strand
CCCAAATGATCAATATCATCGACCTTTCCCTGGGTATCTTTGAGTTCAATCAATGTAGCCGCCGTTAACAGAACATCTTCTTTTCGCAGGGTTTTTACATCAATCTTAGTATCAATGCCAAGACGATGATTCATTTTCAACCTTCCTACTTTAGACAAATCATAATAGGCTTGTCTGAAAAAAAGATGGTCGATAAAATCCTGGGCCACCTCCATTGTTGCAGGATTCCCAGGTCGAAGACGTCTATAAATGTCCATTAAAGCTTCTTCTTTATTCTGAGTTTTATCAGCAAAAAGTGTTTTCCTCATGGCATCTGAGCTTCTTGGATCAACACAAAGAATATTAAACTCATTGAGACCTTTTTCCTCTATAAGTTTAAAATTTTCTTCAGTAATCATATCTCCGGCTTTAAATAGTATTTCCCCTGTCTTTTCATCAATAATACTCTGAGCAAAGGATTTATCAAGCAATTCCCTTTCTGCGATAGGGATATAATCTATCCCGTCATCTTCCAGCTGTTTTAACGCTCGTTTTGTAAAAATTCTTCCTTTTTTGACAACAACCTCTCCGGTTTTTGGAGATTTAATATCAAAGCTGGCCCTCTGCCGTGCCAGATTTTCCTGGGAAAACTCTTTAAAAAACGACCCATCCTTTTTATTAATATGTTCTTTATTATAGAAGAAATCCAAGATATCTTCACTGGTATAACCAAAGGACTTAAAAAGGATGGATACAGGAAATTTTCTTCGCCTGTCTATTCTAATATAAACAATGTCCTTGGCATCAATTTCCATATCAATCCAAGAACCTCTGACAGGTATTATTCTGGCAGAGTATATAATTTTCCCTGTAGAATATTTTTTTCCTTTGTCATGATCAAAAAATACGCCGGATGATCTGTGCAACTGACTTACAACCGCTCTTTCAGTACCATTAATAATAAAGGTACCCTGTCGTGTCATCAATGGTATGGTGCCAAAATAAATTTCTTGTTCTTTGATGTCACGGATCGTTGAAACAGCGCTTTCCTTATCATGATCGTAAACAACAAGCCGAACTTTAATGTTTATTGGAATATCATAGGTCATTCCCCTTGAAGTGCATTCTTTCATGGAATGCTTTGGTTCGCCAAAGGAATATGAAACATACTCCAAGGATGATGTATCTGTAAAATCCTTGATGGGGAAAACAGATTTGAAAACGGCATGAAGTCCCTTTTCTTCCCTTTCTTCAGGCAAAACACCTTTTTGAAGAAAACCATCGTAAGAACTTCTTTGCATCCCTATTAAATCAGGAATATCAATGATTTTTCTTCTGCTGCCAAACTCTTTTCTAATACGCTTATTTATCAAAAGACTTCCGGTCATGATATCTCCCAGTGTGAGTTTTTCCAACCGTAAAAGCGGAGACATGGCACTTTTGCCCTGCCCCCGCATAAATTTTATGCAACTTAAAACTATTGTAAGCTAACTTGTTTTGCAAAAATTATTTTACAGAAACCTGTGCACCAGCCCCTTCTAATTGTTCTTTAATTTTTTCAGCTTCTTGTTTTGAAATTCCCTCTTTGATTGCTTTTGGTGCTTCTTCGACAAGAGCTTTTGCTTCTTTAAGGCCTAGTCCTGTAATCGCTCTTACTTCTTTGATAACGTTAATTTTCTTGTCACCAAATGCTTCAAGAACAACATCAAACTCTGTCTGCTCTTCTTCTGCAACTGCTACGCCAGCAGGCATTGCACCGGCTGCAAAGGCCATGGGTGCAGCAGCAGTTACACCAAATTTATCTTCAAGCTCTTTTACCAGCTCAGAAAGTTCAAGAACGCTCATGTTTGATATAAATTCAATTACATCTTCTTTTGTGATATCAGCCATTTTTTTTCTCCTAAATAAAACTGTAAAGAATATATTTTTCTAAAATTATAAATAAAAATGTTTATGCCGCTTCTTTTTGATCTTTAATTGCATTAAGAACATTAACAAAAGATCTGGGAACAGCGGAAAGAACAGTAACCAATGAAGTTGGAACCGCATTAAGCGTGTAAACCAGTTTGCCAAGAAGCTCTTCTCTGGACAACAGTGTTGCCAGTTGTTTTATCTCTTCGGGATTGAGAAGCTTTCCTGATAAGGCAGCTGCTTTAATCTCAAGTTTATCGTTGACTTTGGCAAAATTAAGCAGAATCTTTGCCGGAGTGACAGGATCATTTTTTGATAAAACAATGGCATTGGGCCCTTTGTAAAAATCTTTCATCAAGGCCGCATCTGTACCTTTGGATGCTCTATCCAGCAATGTATTTTTAACAACTTCCATGTGGATGCCTTCATTCCTGAGTTGCGCACGAAGGTCGGTCATTTTCAATACATCCAGACCTTTATAATCAACCAATATGGAAATTTCAGATTCTAAAAACTCTTTTGCGAGCCTTTTAACCTGTTCTTTTTTTTGGGAAATATTCAGCATTTTTCTTACACCTCCTTCCATAAATTATATTTGTACGAAGGTGCCAACTAAACCAAAACAAAATTATATTATCTTCTATCTCGGCAGGCCGGCAAATCCGATTATGCGCTTCACAATAAAAGCACACCTACTGTCTATGACAGGTTTAAAAAAATCTATATTTTTAGCCTATTTTATCAACAGGGGATCCACTTTTATACCCGGACCCATTGTTGAAGATACGCTAATTGTTTTTAAGTAAGTTCCCTTACTGCCTGCAGGTTTTAGCGCCACCAATTTATCTAAAAAGGCTTTAAAATTTTCAGTTAATTTTTGTGCACCAAAAGATATTTTTCCGACTGGAACATGAACAATACCTGCTTTTTCAACCCGAAAATCAATTTTACCTGCTTTCACTTCATTGATTGCTTTTTCAAGTTCAAAGGTTACCGTTCCTGTTTTAGCATTGGGCATCAGGCCACGGGGTCCTAATATCCGACCCAGCTTTCCGACTGCCCCCATCATATCAGGAGTTGCAATGGCTTTATCAAAACCAAACCAGCCGTCTTGGATCTTTTTAATCGTCTCTTCATCGGCAATAAAGTCTGCCCCTGCATCCAAGGCCTCTTTTTCTTTCTCACCTTT
>JAHJDU010000662.1 GCA_018812385.1 Pseudomonadota bacterium | reverse complement strand
TTTATTTTTCTTTATTTTTTTTGGCTTTACCCATAAGTCAATTTTTTGGTGAACCACAATTAAAATTGTTAATTAGAGTTTTGGCTATCGGGATAATAATTAATGCATCCTTTATTGTTCAAAGAGCAAAATTAATTAAAAAAATTAATTTTAAACTGCAAACCACTATTTCTGTAACAGCCTCTATAGTCTCAGGGTTGGTTAGTATTATAATGGCTTACTGTGGATTTGCGGTTTGGAGTTTAGTAGCCAAAACTTTAATCAGTTTTTTGATTTCTTCTCTCTTGTTTTGGCAACTGAATAAGTGGAAACCTTCTCTAATATTTAGTCTTAGTTCATTCAAAGAAATGTTTTCGTTTGGTTCTAAACTATTACTAAGTGGTTTAATTGATACTGCTTACAGAAATGTCTATTTGTTAATTATTGGTAAATACTTTTCGTCTGCCGAATTAGGCTACTATACACGTGCAGACCAGTTTAATAATATACCTTCTCAAAATATTACGATGGTTATTCAAAGAGTGAGCTACCCCGTTCTTTCCACCATTAAGAATGATAGAGTAAGATTAAAAGCTGCATACCGAAAATTAATCAAAAGTCTAATGCTCATTACTTTTGTTTTGATGATTGGTTTGGCCGCTATTGTGCTAAGTCCCAAATTATCTGACCTCATTTGTCTTAAAAAGAAAGCCACCGTTTATCATGCCCTCACATTAAAACGGCGGCGTTTATATTCACTTCACGTTGGATATTTCCAATAGATAATCTACCGATTGTGTAAAACTGAACATTTTGGTAGACATGACTATGTCGATGGGGTTAAAATTTTTTCCACACCCGAAGCACCTTGCCAGATTTGTTTTTGGATTTATTGCCGTGTTGAACTCGGAACAAATCGGGCACAGAAAACGAAAGTAACCTTCCGATATTTTGCTGGGCTGTTTCAGGATGTCGGCAATGAGCATCTCAATCGAAATCGAGTTTCTTAATTTCCAGAGAAGAATTTTTGAATAACGTTGTGTCATGATTTTCTCCTTTGTTAAGGCAGTTGGAACTCTGCCATGGTTTCGTTGACAGTGGATTCGTCAATACCTGTTATACTTTTGGATGCAGCATGAATCAGGCAGGCGGTGGCAATGTTGTTAATCTGCCTGGGCACACCGCCAGCGTAATCGTGGATCAGAGATTTGGCTTCCTGCGTTATCAGTTTATCGCTTGTGTCGGCACGCCTGAGTCGGTGATCGATATAAGCTACTGTTTGTTCTCTGGTCAGGGGTTTGATATGATAACGGACGCTGATTCGGTTGACCAGATCGGCCAGGCTTGCACGTTTCAGCTGCACGTTTAGAGATTCCTGGCCGCTCAAGATGATTTTCAAAGGTAAATTAGCATCCATGCCTGTGCTGACCAGAAGCCTGAGATCAACCAGGGTTTGCGGGGAGATCAAGTGGGATTCATCTATGATCAGCACTGTTTGGGTATCGTTTTTTTTGATACGTTCGATAATCTGAAGAAACAATCGATCTTTGCCGAATCGGGGCGGTTCTCCCAGTTCAGTCACAATTAGCCGCAGAAAAGCACTGGGGCTGACGCTGGTCAGATGCATATAAACGGGGGTGTAGCGGTTTTGTGGCATGGCCTGCCGGAGCATTCGGAGCAAGGAGGACTTGCCGACACCGGTCTGGCCGGTAATAAGAGCAATGCGGCCCTGATCCAGAAAAAACTTCATGCGTGCCAGTGCCTGCTCGAACCGGCTGTCGGTTAACAGCCAGTCTGTGGGCGGGTTCTCGGTAAACGGATGGGTGCTCATGTTGAAATGGTTCAAAAACATATGTCAATCTCCTTGTTGGTTGAACAGGGTTTTGAGTTCATAAATCACGTAGGGAACAGATTTATGGAGTGCAGATGCACAGGCTTTCCGAACCATGGCTTTGTTGATGGCCGTGTGCATATTCCATGTTTTTTTTAGGTTTTCCAGTTCGGCGGCATTAAAGGCTCCCAGGCCACCTTTTTTTCCAAGAAGCTCTGCCGTAAGCCTGGCAAACTCATGAAACGGCCATGGGCGTTGATTGGCTGCTTTCCGGTAGTCGATGCCCTGGGTCTTCGAGAAAAGTTCACGTGCATGCTTTCGTTGAAGAAGATCAAGGTAATTATTTTCCGGATTTTCGGGCGCTTTGAACGGCACCACGGGATCCACCGTCGCTCGCTGATGTAATCGGCCTTCTCCCAGATACACACCTTTTAAAGAGTAAATCTGAGTCGTGTTCTGTTGAGAAAAGGGATCATATCGGACCTCCACCCGGTCACCGCGAAGCCTTGGGTCTGTTTTGTAATACCGTTTATTCAGCTGGACATCAGCAAAGGTTTTGTGGACCGTACGCTCCACTGTTTGCATAAATGAAGTAACAAAGGCATTCAAATCCACTTGACGGACAAGGCGGATGCCTTTTTGAAGGGCTTTTTCGGGCGTAACCCCGATTTGCGTGTGAACTGTTTTGTGGTAATCCGCAGCCAACCAGGCAGCAAAAAACCGGTTCAGTTCGTCCAGGTTAAGTATATTGCCCGCACGGACCTCTGCTTCGAACCGTTCCTGAGTCGTCCGGAACAGCCGCTCAATCAGGCCGCCTCCTTCCGGGTCGCCGGCTTTTCGATACAGCAGGCGGATACCTGTGCGGTAGCAGGCTGCCTTAAGGCCGTTTGAATGATAGACCTTGGCGTTGTCTACATACAGCCCAAGGGGGGCCCCGTGGGCTCCAAGACCACGCAAAAGGGTATCGATCAGCACATCCAGATTCTGCCTAAAGTAGTACCGAGCCGCCACCACATACCGGCTGTGGCAATCAATAAAGGCGGATAAACAGGTGGGAACCACCTCCGATCCGTTTATCACATAAGGTCCTTCCTCAAAGTCACCAACCCAGAGGTCATGGGTGTTTTCCCGACTCCAACGTTTACGGACCGGTTTGGTGGTCACCCCCAGCTTGAGGCGAGTGGCCCCGGCCTCTTTCAGGTGCCGGTAAAGGGTGGAACGGGGAATGGTTGTTCCGAATTTTTCTTTGAGAAACCGGTTGATAACTATGTCTGACCGGTAGGGTTGCTCCTTTTTCAGCGTAATTGCAGTTTGGATCACTTCGGAATCGGCATTCCGGCTTTTTCCCTGATCGCTCCGAGGCGTTCGGCCCAGGCCATCAAATCCACAGGTTCGGTAAACCGAAAGTTTTCGTTTTAGAGTGGAAAGGGAGGGAATACCGCACCGCCCGTCAGGATACATCATTTTTTTTTGTGCAAGGGTCTTCAGATACCGATACGTCTCTTCCAGCGCCACCTCCGAATAGAGAATTGGACGTAGCAGGTCGCACCAAAAAATGGCCCAAATTTCGTTTTTTTTATCCAAGTGTCACCTCCTTTGTTGTTTCTGGAGGTGATATTACTTCAGCTATAAGCGCAACGGGTTGCCAACCTGGGGAAAATTGAGACCTGAAATACAGATCGGTAAATTGATTCAAGGAACACCAGTCGGAAACAACTGAGCAGAACCTTTTTTCTTAGAGCTGATGCATATTTCTTAGAGGGAATCATAAGACCCGCCAGGTCTCGGCAAATGGAGGTGACAGGATCGGCCTGAAGAATCAAACCCGTCGCCTCCCGAACGATTTGTGAATACCCACCCAAAGTAGTCACCCACCTGTGAATGGTGGAGTGCTCCATTATCGACGTGTAACTAACTTCGGAATCCGGTTTTGCTTCATATTCCAGCGGACAGGCATCAATCAACCCACGATATGAACTATCCGGATCTGCAACATAGCAGCTGCTAAAGCCCAGGATGGTAGGCAGAGTGTAGCGTTTGTATGGAATGGCAAAGCCGGGATAATCTGTTGCGGTTTTATTGCACCCAGGACATTTCCAGCGGAGCAGTAAACCCATAAGGGTTACCACAAGCTGATTCATCACCACATAAAATTGGCGACTTCGTTTTTCATGCCGTTTAAACAAGTCAGAGGTAAGCTGGCAACGTGGACAGGGCGGCAGACAACAGGAAGTAACGCCTTGTCTTATATCTTCAGTGTGCTGTCGAATCTGTTCGGCTGTTGCAGATTGTAAAAGAAGGGCCTTGTTTTTGTCCTCAGATCTGGTGTAAGTCATAAATATCCCCTTTTGGTTTGGATTTGGGCTTTGGAACTCATGACTTAGCGCCTATTGGTGCAAGAGTCAACTCCAGGCAAAAGGGGATTTTTCTATCAAAAAAGCGGACGGGGTAAGCGGGGTATTATTATTTTTGTATAGGCGGGGTATGCGGGGTATGCGAGAGCTTTAATCTTGGATATTTGGGCCAGAGATTCTGGGAGTTAGCACTATTGCAGAACCAATGATAATTACATTGATTGGCGAACAGTGGCGCCCATCAATTATTTACCTACAACTTCTTTGTTTCGTCGGCATGTTTTATCCGTTACACGCCATTAATTTGAATATTATGAATGTTATAGGTAGGTCTGATCTTTTTCTACGTCTTGAAATATTTAAAAAAACGTTGGCCGTTCCAGTAATTACCTTGGGTATCTTGCTGGGTATAAAAGAAATGATTATAGGGATGATAGCACATTCAATAATTGCATTCTTTTTAAATAGTTATTGGTCTGGCAAGTTTATCGGTTACTCAACTTGGCAACAGTTAAGAGATATTATTCCCTCTTTTTTTGTTGGATCCTTCATTGGGTTTATGGTTTTTTTCTCCGGTAATTTATTAAAATTTTCGTATTTTATAGAACTAATTATCCAATTAGTCATAGGGGGTTTGTTGACAATTGGGATTGCAGAAATATTTCAATTAGAGAGTTATTCAA
>JAHJDU010000359.1 GCA_018812385.1 Pseudomonadota bacterium | reverse complement strand
TCCAGGCTTGCTATGAGTTGAAAAAGATACCATGTTTTCCCGGCCCTGCGCGGACCAATAATTGTGATAATCTTGTCCAGGTCAAGGGGGACGTTCAAATGCCGGGTCTTAAACTGCGGCAACTGTCTCAAATGAAAATCTTTGATAATTGTTTTTAGGATTTGTTTCATGAGTATATATTCCTTATTTAAAGGAATATGTCAATGATTATTTGTTTTTATTAAAGGAAAATTTAAAACACAGTTGTTACGCCGAGCGATGAAGCCGCAGTGCCAACACATTGAACAAATGCATCAATCTGGCCGTTTGTTTGGTTCCAGATTTCCTCAGCCAAAGGATAATAGCCTGCAAAATGCTAATAATACTCATACTGTTTGCTCCTCGTCTGGTTGAATAACTGACGTTGATCAGACCTCGAATTAAGCCTCAAAAAGGTTTCGAATTTTACCTGGCCCTACCAACTTAGATAGCAATTTAAAGTTATTCTGTTCAAATCGAATTCGGCCTGCAACACAAGCTGGATGAATCTTAAGATGCTCAGATAACTCAAGCACATTTTTTTTTGTGGGATTTAGTTTTGCAACAGATGAAGACCATATGTCATTTGGTATTAGGGATTCCGTGGCGAGATTATCTGCTTGGTTTTCAATATCGTTTGGTTTTCCTTTTCCAGGAATCCTCACATCCATGTCATCTACAAATAAAATTTTATTTTCTTTACCAATATGCAATACTATATGGGCCAATTCATGAAGAAGGCAAAACCAAAAATTATCAATTCTATCATATCTCAGGGTTAACCCTACGACCGGTGTTGAGTCTTCAAGTAATAGTGCGGCTCCATCTAAATATGTTTTTGGAAGATGAGGTTCGATTATTAGATGAATTCCATGTTTTTCCAGAAATTCTTGGGCAAGAAGCGGGCCTTCTTCAAAAAAACTTAACTTGGCAATTTCTTTTAGACTGTTCGATGTGAAGTTCTCATGATCAAACTTTCTTTGGGTTTTGTTTTCCTGTGCAAGGGCCATAATTCTCATACACCACGCATTGAGTGCATAGATATCTGTTTTGGCATTAATTCGGTTACCAGAATTTTCTCTAAAGCATGCTTCAATATTTTCTCCGCTTGGACAGCAGGCTTTAATAAAAAAACGCATGCTCTCTTCAGCCGAATCTTTTAAATTTGTTATTTTATTAATCCATCCTCTTTTTGACATCTCTTTTAGCGGGAAAAGATGCCATTCAATATTGGGCATAGCCTTGGGGAAGTTACCCCCTGCTTTTTGTAGAAAAATTTCAGCGGGTATTCCAAAATTCAAGTGAAGAGAGCGCATCATTGATAGAGTTAATGGCCTTTTTTTATTGAGCACCTCTGATACTTTGCTCCTGCTGCCAATAAAAGGCACCAATCCTTGCTGATTGAGTTCTAACTGTTCCATTCTAAATTTGATTGCATCTATAGGATCAGGCGAATCCATTGGATAGTGTTTATCTTCATAAAGTTCAACGAGTGTAGCAAGCAGTTCAAGTTCTTCCGCTTCAGGCGTGTTTGCTTTGGCATCCATTAGGTCCTCAATGCGGGAAAGAACTAAGCTATAGTCTTCTTCTGTTTTTATAAGTTTATTAATCATTATATTTCCTCCGCATTGATTTTATCATACTCCTTATGGGTTCCCACAAACCGTATGAAAACAGTTTGTGTGGGAAAATTAATTTTTACCACCAGGCGGTATTTGTCGCCTCCTAAATTAAATACAACACGATTGCCCTTTAAAATACTGGCTGAGCCATATTGCGCTTTTATTTCTGTCCATGATTGCCAATTGGCCTTTTTTGCTTCGTACCACCATACATCAATAGGGCCTTTAGCATCCTTACATACTTCCCGCTGGTAAAATTTTATCAATTGAGGCCTGGCTATCACATGCATAACTTACTAATAATATGTTCCCTATTTAATGTCAAGACAAAAGTTCCCAAAAAAGGAACAAATAATAATCTTTTATTTGGGAACTGTTTTGGTGTTACGATTTTTTAACCAAGCTCACCGGCGGTAATGGAGCGCAGTGGAATTGCCTTCCGTTTGCAGCGCCTTTTTATGTGTTTCTTTTAATTTTTTCCTTGGTTTCAGCTGGAGCCACGACGCAGAAGCTGATTTTCCTCTATATTGCATTCTTTTCTGCACAAGAATAATGGCAAGCAGTTCCTGGTCGGAAAGTGATCTGGCTCCTTTTTCCAGGAGCTTTTCCCGGGGGCGTTCCTTTTTGGGCAGGTCTTTTATCTCTTTATCAAATTCTATTCCAAAAAAGAAGTAGCGCTAAATTGCTATGAAGGACCATTAATTGCTTTAATTTGTAATTAATGTTGAAGCCACTTCCAAATAAAAACCCTGGTCATTTTCTTCCAGGGAATAATTAACAACAAAGCGTTTGTCGAGTTTATACCAAGTCTGTTTACGGTTATACATCATCTCAAATATGCTTAGCATTTCTTCCTTATCTTCCACATGGAAGTGCTTGTTTTAGGGAAGGGTGTATCTTACCATCTCTGGTGCTACAGAGAGGAGCAGTTTCGCATCCTCTGAGTTTGGATCAATAAGTGTGAAATCTGAAAATTCAAAACCGGGTGCAACTGAGCAACCCACAAGGACTGAATCTGATATTGGCTCTGCTGCTTGCCAGATGCCTGCTGGTATGACATAGCAAAAGCAGTTGCTGCTGGCTGATAGGGTGATGCATTTGGGTGGTATGTTTGTGCCATCCCAGGTGTATAAATTGAGCCCTGAGCCCTGGTAAAGATTCCAGATCTCATCTGCGGTCACTCTA
>JAHJDU010000358.1 GCA_018812385.1 Pseudomonadota bacterium | reverse complement strand
GGCACAGGTATTCAAAATAAAAAACAAAATTATAGACATTCATTATGATCATTGATACATACATGATGCAACCAATTACTCAAATGACTTGGAGATGCTTATGGATGTATCAAAATACCAGTTTGGCGATGATGAAATTGACCAGTTACATAAATGTCGGGACAATCAACCTGACATACGACTAAAAGTAAGATTTATGGCACTCTTAATGCTGGCCGAGGGGGTTGAACTTAAAACGATCGCATCTATCATCGGCAAATCTATTAAGACCATTGAAAACTGGCACTGTCAGTATGAAAAAAAAGGTATCAATAGCTTAAACTCTTTTCAATACAAGCCGAAACAATCGTATTTGACTTCAGAGCAAATCGATCAAGTTGCAAGCTGGGTAGGAGAGACTAATCCAGGAAAAACTAAAGAAGTCAGAGAATATATCAAAGAACATTTTAAGGTTGTTTACAGCAATGAAGCTGTAAGAAAATTACTTAAAAAAAAGGGGCTTAAGGTTTTAAGGCCCAAGGTGGTGCCTGGCAATCCTCCCAGCGAAGAGGAGCAAAAAAAAACATCGAAAACTATTTTGAAATGAAACGTACAAGCGAATCAGGAACTGTGTTTTTGTTTGGAGATGGTATGCACTTGATCCATCAGAATATTCCGGGGCTGTGCTGGGGAGATCCAAAAAATCCACCAATGTTAAAAACCAACACAGGTCGTCAACGACTAAATATATTGGGAGCGTATAACCCGGATTCACACTCGTTTGTTCATCTTACCGGAGAAGAAAATTGCGATGCACAGCGGGTTATTGAATATTTCGATGTGATTATAAAAGCATATCAACGAGCCCCTGGAATCGTACTTATTTTGGATAATGCCAGTTATTTTAAAGCGAAAATTGTTACAGAATGGCTTGAAAAACACCCTAAACTCAAATTGGAATTTCTACCACCGTATGCGCCAAACCTTAATTTGATTGAACGTTTCTGGCGTTTTGTCAAAGAACATCTTGTAAAAAATAAGTACCATAAAAAGTACAAATCATTTCGCGCTAAGGTATTTCAATTTCTCAACCATATTAATGAACATGCCAATGAGTTGAAAACATTAATGGTGGAAAAATTTGAAATTGTAAAAATAAAAGCATAAACTATGCCAAGAAAAACCTAAGTTGGATCACTATATTAATTTTATTGATCAAAAAGTGCAGATTAATTTTGACGGCAGGGATGTTGAGTATGATTTTTCCTCACTTGATGAAATTGTTCATGCCTATGCGATTTCTATCCATAAATCTCAAGGTTCCGAGTATCGGGTTGTAATCATACCAGTTGTGACGCAGCATTATGTCCTTTTGCAAAGAAATTTAATTTATACGGCTATAACCCGGGGCAAGAAACTGGTCGTGCTTGTGGGAACAAAAAAAGCCCTTGCCATGGCCATTAATACTGTTAAATCATTCAAACGCTATACACGGCTCTGGCATCGCCTGAAGCAGGCATGAGGAAAATTTTCCAGGTTTTCGGTGAGACACTATTTATTTAACTTCTTCTTTGGTGGTGTCTTTCTTCCGGCTATGATCCAGACAACAGCCCAGACAAGAATGACAGGTATAATTCCATAGGAAATATAAGAAATAAGATTTCCATTCCATGGCTTCAGGTAAAGGGCCATGGCTATGGGGTAAATAAGGGAGAGTACAATACTGAATCGAATTTTTGCAGGAAGTTTTTTCAGCATCTTTGCAGAAGATGTTTTTTTGTCGGGTTCACCCTTAAAAAATCTTGGCAAAATTAAGATACCGGTAATCAGCAGCACTAAAACAAGAATTTCACTTATCCCGGTCAAGAGTTTACTCCCTTTATAATCTATCGTGATTTAAATTATTGTTTTATTTCAAATATTGCTCAATTTGTCAATTAGCTTTAAAAATGACTTGATCCATCCCAGCAGTGAGTGCACAGTCTTTTTTTTGGAAGACCAATGGCTTCAATCAGATCTTCTATTTTTTGATACTTTAAACTATCGAGTTTGAGCCGGTCTATGATTTTATTGACCATGTCCCTGTGTTTTTTTGAGCCATCCCGTGCATAATCAGTCAGGTCTGAGTTTTCAATCCCTTCAATTTCGTAAATGGCTTTCCGGCCGGCTAGATCCAGGGTTGATCGGGATGTTGAAAAATTCAGAAATTCACAAGGATAAATAAGACAAGGGCAGGCAATTCTCATATGAACTTCTTTTGCCCCATATTCATACAAAATCTTGGTATGGTCCTTTAGTTGAGTTCCCCTGACGACTGAATCATCACAGAATATGATACGTTTTCCCTGGATAATTTCTTTAACAGGGATCAGTTTCATTTGAGCCACAAGGTCCCTCATTTCCTGATTCTGGGGCATAAAGCTTCTGGGCCATGTCGGGGTATATTTTACATAGGGCCTCATATAGGGGATTTTGCTATGATTGGCAAATCCTATGGCATGGCCGATTCCAGAGTCAGGAATACCGGCAACAAGATCAGCCTTTTTTGTTTCCCTTTTTGCCAGGGCTGCCCCGCAATTATACCGGACCTTTTCCGTATTGATCCCCTCATAGGAGGATGCCGGGTATCCATAGTACACCCATAAAAATGAACAGATCTGCATCTCCTTGCCCGGGGGCTGAACCTGTTCAATGCCTTCTGGTTTCATCAGGATGATTTCATTGGGGCCGACATAGTATTCTGTCTCAAAACCAAGATTGGAAAATGCACTTGATTCAGAGCTTGCCGCAAAGGCATTCTCTCGTTTTCCTATGATAATAGGGGTTCTCCCCAGCCGGTCTCGGGCCACAAAAATACCAGAATCAGTTAAAACCAGCATTGAACAGGATCCCTTGATCTTTGTCTGAGCGTTTACAATCCCTTCCTTAAAAGAGCCTTTCTGGCTGATGAGAATTGCCACAAGCTCTGTGGGGTTGACATCACCCTGGCTTGTTTCGGCAAAGTGGACATTTTGTGAAAATGCTTTTTGGGTCAGTTCTTCAAGGTTTGCAATTCTACCAATGGTCACCACTGCGAATTTTCCAAGGTGGGAATGAATCATGATGGGTTGGGAATCTGTGTCGCTGATAACGCCTATCCCCATCTTTCCTGGCAGTTTATCAATATCTGATTCGAATTTTGATCTGAAATATGCATTTTCAAGACTGTGAATTGTTCGATGAAATCCGTCTTTATTCACAGTAGCCAAACCACCGCGCTTGGTTCCAAGATGTGACAGATAATCTGTTCCATAAAAAAGTTCTTTGTTACATTCTAGCTTAGAAGCACAACCGAAAAAACCGCCCATAATGTTCTTTTCCCATTTTCAATAAGTGATTATCTTTCCATTTCCATGCCAACAGGATCAATTAATAATTATTATTTAAGATGTCAAACTAATAAATTTTGTACACAGATGATTTTCCCAGGGAACTTTAGGGATTGTTTTCATGAATAACAATCTGATGGATAAATCTGGCCATGACATTTAATACAATTTTCTGCTGTTCGAGATGAGGAGAATGCCCGCAGTCATCAACCAGATATGGTTTGACATGCTTTACATGATTTTTAATGGACTCAATCTGTTTTATGGTTCCATACTGATCGTCTTTCCCCTGGATAGCCAGCATGGGGATATCAATCCTGGTTAAATATTTTTCAATATTCCAGTTGATAAAATTAGGATCAAGCCAGACATCGTTCCATCCCCGGAAAGCATTTTCTGTATTTTCACCATGATATTTTTCAAGGCGTTGTCTTAAATCCTGTTGCTCGTAATGAATTTTTGCCTGCCTTATGCTCTCCACAGTCTTTTGTTCGCAAAAAACATGGGCCGCCTGTGTGATCAGACCTTTCAATCCTTTTGCATGGGGACTGCCGCTAAAGATAATTCCAATGGAACCGCCATCTGAATGCCCGACCAGAATATAGGTTTTTATGCCTGCTTTTTTTATAATATCCGGCAGTATGCGCAAGGCTTGTTTGTGCATGAAATTAATTTTCCAGGGAAGAGGGCAGGGGTCGGAACTGCCGTATCCAAGTCTTGAAAAAACCAGGGCTGGGCAACCTGTTTTTTGGGATACTTTTTGGGGAAAATCTTTCCACATCCTTGCACATCCAAGGCCTTCATGCAGAAAGATCAGGGTTGGTCGGTTCTTTTCTCCTTTTCCATGCCATTGTATCTCAATTTTTTTGGAATTCAGTTTTAAAAAATCTGTCATGCTTTTAATTTGTTTTATCTGGTTAATAGATCATTGGTCTTTATTTTTTCATTAATATGTCATAGGCATTTTGGATTTCTATAAATTTTTCATTGGCAAGAATAGAAAATTCTTCACCCAGATGGGATAGCTTATCCGGATGGTATTTTTTAATGGCTTCTTTATATGCAGTCTGAATTTCTTTTTTTGATGCTTTGGGGTTAATACCAAGAATCTCATAAGGGGTTTGAATGATTTTAGATGATGTGTCTTTTTGATTACCTGGCCCATTTGTCTGCTGGTGTTTTTTATCCGAGGCAAAATTTGTAGTTTTCTGGTTATAGGACTGTTTAAATGGTCCTTTTTTTTTAAACAGGAAATTGGGCAGTCTTCCATATCTTATCAGATAATAAATCGTACCAATAACAACACCATCATCAATCCAGCCGATAAACGGCAATAATAGATCCGGGATAATATCCACTGGGCTTATCAGATATAAGAAGCCGAATATTATTAAAACGATTTTCAGATAAAAATTCAATTCATTATTTCCTGTTTAGTACATCAATCATGGTATATAGCTTTTTTGACCTGTCAGGTTCGGCAAGCTTGTCATTTAGGAAAATAACAGCATCAAAGGTGCCGCTTACATAAATATCCCTGCCATTGATATTGTGTTTGAATTCAAAAAAGGCTGACCCGTCTTTTGCAGTTAAAGTATAGGTATGCCATCCATGACCGGGCAGGTGTTCTTTGGGGATTTTCCATTCTTTTTCCTGTAGTTCAGGGTCTCTTACCATTTGAATATCGTTGACATCAAAATCAGCTCCCAGTTTATTAAAGTATCCCACCATTGCCCTGGCAGTGCCTGAGGTGTCTGCTTTGTCTTTCTGGTGGCTTTCAACTACGTTAAGGGTGTATCCCTCAAAAAGATTGGGGAAGGTGTTTGCCGCATATTCCATCATGGCCTGGAATCCGACAATCTGTTTTGCCATATTCGGCGCAATGACAGCTATAGTTAAAGAATTTTTTACAACCTGCTCAAGCTGTTCTCTGTCCCCGCCCGTGGTTCCCATAACAAAGGGGATTTGGTTCTGGGTATAAAAAAGCGCGTTTGAATTAACAGCCAAAGGGTGTGTATAATCAATGGCAATAAAGGAGGCAAACCATGATTTGATCTCTTGGATTTTTTTATCCCGGGTGTCTGGTTTGACAAGTTCAAAACTAATTGAATCAATTGTTTGGGTTTTGTTTTCAATTTCCTGGCCCGTAAGGGAAAAGGGAATGACATTAAACCTTTCATCTGCAATGGCGAACTGGGCCATTTTGCTGGCAACGTTGCCGGGCAGGCCATTGATCATAATATTTATTTTTTCCATGTAAACATCTCCTTACAGGGTTTGAACAAGGTTGGATAATTTGGGAAGTTTGTCTGTATCCAAACCTTTGATGATGTTTTTTAACGAGTTTACAGCATCAGGGATATAGTGTTCAAAGCTTTTTTTCTTTTTGATATGGCTTAAAAAACTGAACGCACCCAGAAATTGCAAATTTCGTGTTAAGCAGCAATAATGATAACATTTTAAAAATTTTTGTTTTTCCTTTGGACTCAATCTTAATTTCTCCATGGTGTATTGCAAAAGATCATTTTTTATTTGATCGTTAAGATTAACATAGGGGTCAATCAGTAAAGATGCAAGATCATATTGCAAAGGCCCTGACCTTGCCGATTGAAAATCAATAAAAAAAGGTTGGCCGTTTTGTATCATAATATTTCTTGACTGCATGTCACGGTGCATTAAACCAATGAATCCGTGTTTCAGTGCATGGTCAGCAATATGATCAAATTCTTGTGAAAACTCATGAAGACATACATCTTTGTTTAAATAGCCCTGAATAAATGCATTTATAAAGTAATTACATTCTTTTTCAATAATCAGTTCTTTTGAATAGGTTTCAGTCTGACACGTCCATTCTTTTTTAAATCCTTGAAATCCTTTAAAGGAAAAATCAATTAAACAATCTATCACTTTTTTATATAGTTTTAGAGTGAACAGGGCATCATTTTTTTGTTTGATCTGGGTCTCAAGATGGACATCACCCAGGTCATCGAGAATAACCATCCCGGAAAACGCATCATGGTTCAGGATGCGGGGGACAGGAATGCCCTTTGAAAAAAGATGGTTCCCAATATGAAGAAAGGCATTAAGCTGTAAAAGCTCAACACTTTTGGGCATGCAAATGCCGTGGTCTGAGAGAATAAAAGACTTGCCCCCATATCCTGCTCTGTACCAATTCCGGTCTGATCCGTCGCCGGCAAGTTTGTCAATTTGAATTTTTTTATTTTGTCCTGTTTAATTTGAAACTGGGTGGCAGAAAGTATCTGAAGGGAGGTCAGTGAATAGGCATCTTTTGTCCCAATATCTGACCAGAAGATATCTTTTTCTACAAATGCTTTTATCTGTTTTTGCCTGCACAGATCTTGATATACATCTATGCTTGAAAATATTTTTTTATCGGGGAAATAATCATAAATTTGGGGAGATAAAACCTGGATGCCGGTAAAGGCAAGGCCATTTGTTTTTGAATCAAAGTCTTGGACATATCCCTGGTTATCAATTTTTACTTTATTGAATTTGTCATAATCATGGAGGACAAGGGTTGCCAGAGTATTTGATTTTTTATGAAACCCATAGACCTTATTCAGATCAATATTTGAAATAATGTCAGAATTAATGACAAAAAAAGGGCTGTCCTTTAAAAAAGGCTTAGCATTGGCAATTGCGCCGCCAGTATTAAGAATAGCAGGTTCGTATATGGTTTGAATGCTGACATTATATCTAAGCTGATTAACAAAGGCTTCTATCTGGTCGTGCAAATGATGTGTATTGATCCAAATTTGTTCACACCCATTGTCCACAAGCTGTTGAATGATATGCTCAAGTACGGGTTTAGACACCAATGTAAACAGCGGTTTTGGGATTTTTCGGGTATAGGGTAGAAGCCTTGTGCCAAATCCTGCTGCAAGAATCAGTGCTTTCATGGTTTTAAGATGAGATCAAAAGAATTAACCGGTCAAGAATGTTCTTATAGTATTCAATCTGTATATGATCCTGGGGTCCTGTAACCCCATTTTTGGTAAAATAATTGGCAGCATTTTTATAATTAATCAGTGAAAGGGATTCTTTAAATGTGATGATTTTGGTTTTATAAAGTTTGGTACCCATGGAATGGATTTTTTTAACTCTTTCTTTTCCATCATGCTTTTCTTCTTTATATTTCTCAAAATAAAGAAGGGTGGTTTTATAGGATTCAAAAAATGGTTGTAAAAAGGCGGCAACCCATTTGAGCTTCCTTAACCCCTGGGAAGTGATACGAAACATATCTGATTCAGATGAATCAGGCACAAGTATTCCCTCATTAACAAACCATTTTATACATGTTGAGATATCTTGTTCATAGGTGGTTTCTTCATCAAAGAAAAATTCATCTGTAAACATTTTTTCCAGGAATTTATATCGGACTACAAGGTCTGAAGAAGAAAATTGGAACCTGTCAGTTTCAAGAATGGCCACGGCAGTGTATGCAAAATGGACAAAAAAGGAAATCACTGAATTTTTGTAATAGTCCAGAATGGCCCGTTTGTTATGTTTTACAATAAAAACTGTATTTTCTGTGATATCTTTATCATCTTCATCAGCAAGTTCGATAAAATCCCTTGAGATAAAGTCGTTGATAACTGCGTTCAAGGCATTGTCAGGATCAACCAAAAGAGCATCAGAAACCTCTGCATTCATGAAAGTCAATATATTCATATAGGTAGTCACACGGGCTATCATATGCTTTTTTACGAAACTGTTTTTTGAACAATTTAATACTGCACTGGCGATGATACCGTGGGGGGTGGCCACGGCATTGGTATTGATTGCGTTGATCAACTTGTATCCAAAAGTTTTTACAAATTTCATGTATTCTTGTTTCGAGATTTTAGAAAGATCAATGTTTTTTTCCTGGATATAATCTTTTAAGGAGATGGGCTCATTAAACTTCATATATACTTTGCCGTATTTTTTCTTTAGAAATTTACGGGCATTGATCAGACCTTTCAATGTTTCCGGTTTCTTTTGACCACCCTCGATCTCCTTTAGATATGCATCTTCTTCAAGGACATGATCATACCCGATAAAAACCGGTACAAAATAAAGGTTGTCACAGGCACCATTATTATAGGCATTAATCAGCATGGCAAGACCGCCTGGCTTTGGAGCTAAGAGTTTACCTGTCCTGCTTCTTCCGCCCTCAATAAAAATTTTTATATTAAAACCTTCATAAAGAAGTTTTTCCAGGTATGCTGCAAAAATTTTTGTATAAAGCGGGGCCCCTTGAAAGGTTCGCCTGAGAAAAAAAGCACCAGCCCGTCTGAATAAAGGACCTAAAGGCCAGAAAGACAGGTTTTTTCCTGCAGCAATATGGGGGCAGGGCATATTGTTTTTAAACATGACATAGGGCAATAAGAGGTAGTCTAAATGGCTTTTATGGCATGGCACCAGGATGAGCGGTGCTTCAGTGGATTTTTCCCTCATCCGGTTGATTTCTGTCTGGTTGACAACCAGATCCTCAAATATATTTTTAAACACCCAGTTTAACAGCCAACTGGCAAAATTGATCACCTGTAAATTGTAATTCGCTGCAATTTCTTTGATGTACCCGGCAGCCTTTTTATGGGTTTTCTTTAATGTAAGGTTGTTCTCCTCTGCATATTGGGCCAGGTATTCACGTAGAGATTTTCGGGTTAAGATATCTTCAGTGATTTCCTGCCTTGATTTTAAAACAGGACCGGTTATGCTTTTTCTCTGCCTGTTCAGTATCTCTACCAAATATCTTCGCAATCGATGAACCTGAGATTCAGAATCAAGCTGCTCAATCTCAGATCTGTTGATAAAGTCTTTTAGATTAACTGGATTTGCAAGCTCAACTCTGATTTTTTCAGGATGCCTTAGTATGATAAAAAAGCGTTTTATAAAGCCCGGCTTTTCATGAGTTCCAAAAAGAATATCCGTCAGCGTCGGCTCCTTTCTCATTGGTTTTGTAACATAAATAATACT
>JAHJDU010000357.1 GCA_018812385.1 Pseudomonadota bacterium | reverse complement strand
GTATGTTTAAATAATATCTTAGGCCATCTCAACCCCTTTGCCCTGGCTGTCCTGATGTGATCCGAAGCCAGCACCTCAAGCATTCCTGAGCGTACCAGGCGCATGATGGCAGGGGTTGCATAATATCCCAGCGCAATGGTAGGCATGACAAAATGCCGCCAGGTATCACTGCCTGATATGGGAAGCCATCTTAAATACACCCCAAAGAAGATGATAAGAATCAGGCCAAACCAGAAGGAAGGCATGGCCTGGCCCATTACGGAAATTGACAGGGCAAGCCTGTCAATCCAGGTATTGGGCCTTATAGCAGCCAGCATCCCCAGGGGGATGGCCAGGAGCATGGCAAATGTGAGAGAACAGATCCCCAGGGTCATGGTCACTCCCATGCGATCTTTGAGCATTTTTGCTACAGGTTGCTTCAAGTAGGGCGAGGTTCCAAAGTCTCCCTGGATCGCCCTGCCAGCCCACTCAAAATACTGAATAATCAGGGGGCGGTCAAACCCATATTGTGTCCTGACAAATTCAATCTCTGCGCTACTGGCCCCTTCGCCTGCCAGGGAAATGGCAGGGTCGCCCGAGACCCTTAACAGCATGAAGCTGATCATCGATACTGTCACCATGACAATTATGGCGAGTCCCAGGCGTTTTAATATATATATCAACATGGTATTATCCGTTTATTTCCATTTTGACTGGAAAAATCTGGGTACTGCATCGGGATATGGTGTAAAATCCAGATCTTTTGAATAACAATTGTTGGATACATAGGTGAACATGGGGCACCAATATGCCTGATCTGCAATCAGTTTCAAGGCATCAGAATATAATTTTTTGCGTTTAGCCGTATCAATGGAGGTATCTGCTTCCACGAGCAGATCTCTTACCATGGGATCCTTGGAAAGATCATCTGCTTCAAATTCAAAGAAATGGCTGACAATGGCGGATACATCATTAATGGAATAGGAACCCCAGGTTAGAAACTGCATCTGGGTCTTGCCTTCCCGGGCTTTTTCCCTGAGAGCGGCATATTGCATCATCATCAGTTTTGCTTTGATGCCCACGGCAGCAAGATCGCCAATCATGGCTTCGGCAAGGGGCCTGTCCCGATATCCGTAAAGGGTGGTTTCAAATCCATTTGGATAACCGGCTTCAGCCAGAAGTTTTTTGGCCTTTGCAGGGTCATATTCATATTTTTTTACATCCTGCTCACATCCGAACTGGGATGGAAAACATGTAGAATAGATAGAACGGGATTGCCCACCCAACAGGTTTTTGGAGATGGAATCCCTGTTAATGGCATGGTTGATGGCTTGTCTGACTTTAACGTTGGTATAGGGATTGTCCATGCCATGTTCTTTACCGGAACGGTTTGCCGCATCAAAAACGATGTAACCTATCCGCATGGTTTCTGCCGGGGTAACGGTGAGTGTTGGTATCTCGGCAAGCTTGACAGCCTGGTCCGGTGGAACCAGCCAGATCCAGTCAAGGGATCCAGTCATGAGTTCTGCCATCTGGGTGTTGACTTCGGGAAGGGTTCTCCAGACGATTTTACCAATGTGAGGCTGGCCCTTGGGGCTGTCCTTGAAATAGTCTTCATTTTTTTCCAACACGACTTTTTGACCCGGGATTACCTCAACAATTTTGTAGGGGCCTGTTCCAATGGGGTTAATACCAAAGCCAGTGGGACCCACTTTTGAATAATATTCTTTGGGATAAATGGGGTTAGCACCTGACAAAAACTCCAAGGCTGCTGGAAATGGTTTTTTCAACATGATCTTTACGCTGTAAGGCCCTGTTTTTTCAACTATGTCAATCCAGTCTGAATACCGCTGGGTTTTTACTTTATTGTCCGGATTTGCAGCAAAATTAAGTGTATATGCCACATCATCTGCAGTTAGTTCCTGACCATTATGAAATTTAATCCCCTGTCTGATAATAATTTCCATTTCTGTATCAGAGTTCCATTTAAAGGATTTTGCAATCAGTCCCTTGTATTCATAGGTAACAGGATCACGATACAAAAGATTATCATATACATGTCTGGCAATGACAATCCCTTCACGGGCAGTATTAAAATACCGGTCCAGGGATTCAAGCTCTTTGTTGAATGCGATATTCAGGGTGTCATCTTTTTTGCCGGCAAAGGCCGGCTGCAAAAAGCATGACAAACACATGAGAATGAACAGCGAGATGGTCAATAAATTGATACTTTTTTTCTTCATTTCACTTACCCTCCTGATATTAATTATTTTTTTTCCTATCCTTGAAAAACACTTTTTTAAGGATTTACAGGTCTATAATGCTTACTTTGTTTTAAAAAAATTTTCAACAGATTTGAATAATATGTCAGCCCCAATTTCCAGCACATCTTCATGGAGATCAAAATAGGGAGAATGCAAGGGATGGTTGATGTTGTTTTCCTGGCTTGAACACCCGAACCGCATTATGGCTCCGGGGCATTTCTGGGCAAAATAATAAAAATCCTCGCTGCCCATGATAAAAGGCAGGACCTTTACTCTTTCTTTTCCCAGTACATCCGCGGATGCCGTGTAAAGAGACTTGCAAATTTCTCTATCATTAACCCCCAGGGGAGCGCCCGGTTTAATGTTAAGTTCACTTCTTGTTCCAAGCATCTTATCAATCCCCAGAATTAAATTTTCCAAGGCCTTGAAAATCTGGTTTCTGACATCCTCATTATGGGTGCGGATGGAACCTGTTATAATTGCCTGTTCCGGAATCACATTTCCGGCATCACCGCTATGGCAGGTGCCGACACTTATGACTGCGGATTGGGCAGGGTTGATATGTCTGGGGATAATCGAATCCAGGCTGGTTACAAAAATACCGGCGCCAGTGATAGGATTGATCCCTTGATGGGGACGGGCACCATGGGTGCCCTTACCTTTTATCACAAGTTCAAAGGGATCAGAAGCAGCATGGCCGACGTGGCTGAATACTCCCACGGTTCCCACGGACAGATTGGGGTCCATATGACCGGCAATAATCTGATCCACCCGGGGGTTTTCAAGGACTCCCCTTTCAATCATGGCCTTGGCACCACCTAATTTTTCTTCTGAAGGCTGAAAAATAAATTTTATTGATCCATTGATTTTTTTAAGCAGACCAGTATCCTTGATTTTTCTTGCCACACCCAGAACAATGGCTGTGTTGGCATCATGGCCACAGGCATGCATGACTCCCGCATTTATTGATTTATTGCCCTTATTAACCATTTCCTGGATGGGCAAAGCATCAATATCTGCTCTCAATGCAATGGTTTTGCTTTTTTTTGGGTCTTGTTTTTCACCTTGAAGAACTGCGACAACGCCCGTCATATCTGCAAATGTCTGAACTTGTGCATCCAGGCTTTTTAGCACCTCACAAATTTGCTGGGTGGTCCTTTTTTCATTGCCAGACACTTCCGGGTGTTTATGAAAATCATTCCTGAGATTTACAATCCATTCTTTAAATTCATTTTTGCTGGTTGACATTATACCTTGTTTCCCTTAGTAAAAAATTGATGGTACACTGGGATTATTTTTTTATAAATTCATAAATTCCCAGGTATAGATGGAGAACTGCCGAATGGCGGAAGATCGACATCTTTTACAGAACAGATTTATTTGAATATTTTTGCCTTGTCAAGGACTTCTACCTTAAGAGGTTTTTAAAAAACATGGATTGCCCATAAAGCATATGCTATAAGATTTTTGAATTATAAATATATTTTTTTGTCCATAAATGGTAATTACTATCAAATGAAATCGATTGTCTTTTATATTGTTAGTGCCTGATCGAAAACTTGAAAATTTTTGTGAGCGTACGCTCCTCTGCGGGCTGAGTCCAACGCAGTAGTCGCAGAAATTGGCGGTCTTCGTTCGGGCATTATTTAAACTTTAAGGGGAGGTATATCATGTCTGAAAAGAAAAAATTAACCAATAATGCAGGAGCTCCTGTTGCAGATAACCAGAATGTTATGACAGCAGGTCCTCACGGGCCGCAATTGTTACAAGATGTCTGGTTTCTGGAAAAACTGGCTCACTTTGACCGTGAAGTGATCCCGGAAAGAAGAATGCATGCCAAAGGCTCCGGAGCTTTTGGGACCCTTACTATTACCCACGATATCACAAAATACACAAAGGCTAAAATTTTTTCTGAAATTGGTAAAAAGACTGAATTATTTATGCGGTTTTCTACAGTAGCCGGCGAGCGCGGTGCTGCTGATGCAGAACGGGATATCAGAGGGTTTGCCATTAAATTTTACACGGAACAGGGAAACTGGGATCTTGTGGGAAATAATACCCCAGTCTTTTTTTTACGTGATCCTCTAAAATTTCCTGATCTTAACCATGCGGTTAAAAGAGATCCCAGAACAAATATGAGAAGTGCTTTAAACAACTGGGATTTCTGGACGTCTCTGCCTGAAGCCCTTCATCAGGTTACCATTGTCATGAGTGACCGGGGAATTCCTTCTTCATATCGTCACATGCATGGATTTGGCAGCCATACCTTTAGTATGATCAATGTAGATAACCAGCGGTACTGGGTTAAATTCCATTTTCGTACCCAGCAGGGAATTGACAATCTGACGGACCAGGAATCTGAAGCTGCCATAGGCAAATGCAGGGAAACTCATCAGAGAGATCTTTATGAGAGTATTGAAAAAGGGGATTTCCCCAAATGGACAATGTTTATCCAGGTGATGCCGGAAAAAGAGGCTGCCAATTGTCCCTACAATCCCTTTGATTTAACGAAAGTCTGGTATCATAAAGATTATCCGCTTATTGAAGTTGGTGAATTGGAATTAAATAAAAATCCTGAAAATTATTTTGCCCAGGTTGAGCAATCTGCATTTAATCCGGCAAGTATTGTTCCGGGAATAGGGTTTTCACCGGACAAAATGCTCCAG
>JAHJDU010000356.1 GCA_018812385.1 Pseudomonadota bacterium | reverse complement strand
CCGCTTTTATATCCCTGAGTTTATAATCATCCGGATGATATTCTTCTAAGTCGATCATTTAGATTTCATCTCCTTTATTGTTTTTCCATTTCATAGAAGCTTTCTTCAAGTATTGAAAGCCCTTTGTCCAGCTCCTCTGTTGTTATCACAAGGGGCATGAGAGTTCTGATAATATTGCCATAATTTCCACAGGACAATATGAACAACCCCTTTTCATAACAGAGCTGGACCAGTTTTTTAGCCTTTTCAGTGGCAGGCTCTTTGGTTATTCTGTCCTGGACCAGTTCCAAGCCCAGCATGGGACCCTTTCCCCTGAGTTCGCAAACATGGTCATTTTTTGAAACTTTCCTGGTGCCAGATCATTTAATTTTTCTGCAAGCTCCACATAGGGTTCATACATGGCAACATGAAAACAGGTGTGAATAAATAAATCTGCCTGATCCTTTATGGCTTGAACAACTTTTGGATGGCAGTGTCCTACATTGTTAACACCGATCCCGCCCGCAAAATCGATATAGGTTTTTCCATCCACATCCTTCATACTTGCCCCCTCAGCCTTTTTTATAAAGGCGTTGGTCGTATTAAAAGGACCCTGGGGGATACTTTTTTTTCTTCGTTCATTGAGTTCCTGGCTTATTGACGTCATCTTAAATCTCCCAATATAGTTTTAGTCTGACTGGTATCAGTCTTTAATTTTTTAGTTTGCTTTTTGTTAATTTGAGGCTTTGATCACCCTCCATTTTGATTAAACTCTAACGACCCCTATCGATCCAATTAATAAAATATAATTCGATTGTCAACTGTTTTATTTCGAATTTAGCATGAATAAGCATTTTTTTTGGTGTGATAATCGAATATTCGGTATTCGAACTTGTGTTTTGTCACACTCCATGATAGGAAATATTTTAATTATTAACTTTCATTGCTGCCCCGGTTGGGAAGACGCTTTTGTCATATCTTTCCCGGGACTGCAAACTATTTTTGAGGTGCACATTGAATTTACACGTCGATGATATTGATAATGAAATTATTAAACTATTGAATCAAAACGGCAGGACACCAAATACAGAGATCGCTAAAAAATTAAATCTATCGGAAACAGCCATTCGAAAACGAATAAAAAAAATGCTCGAAGATGAAATCATACAGATCGTAGCTGTCGTTAATCAACAGAAACTTGGATATGTTTTTAGAGGTAATATTTGCATTGGAGTCGACATTAAAAAGATTGATAATGTTAAAAAAGAGCTCCATAAGATTAATCGTATATGGTATATCGCTCACCTCACAGGAGCATTTGATTTTGATGTGGAGTTCAGTGCAAAATCACAGGACGAACTTCGAACGCTTATTGAACAAATCAACAAAATCGATGGAATCCTCAAAACTGAAGTTTCAATTCGCTTACAATTGTTGAGAAACCGTAACGACTGGGAAAAATGAGTTTTTTTGTTTTTATCCTATGAGGAGAGACCAATGAAGGGTTTTTATGGAAAATTATTATCAATTGACCTTACTAATCAGTTGTTTGATGAAAAAATTATTGGGGAAGAGGTTTTTGAACAATATTTAGGCGTCAAGGGATTAGGTGCCTATTTACTTAATAAATACAATCCTCCAAAGGTTCCGCCCCTGGACCCGGCCAATAATTTGATTTTCAGCACAGGACCTTCGGCAGGAAGCAGAATATGGGGGTCAAGTAGATATGGAGTATTTACCAAATCACCTTTGACCGGGTTTTTCTCTGAATCCTATTCCGGGGGCAAGGTACCCGAGGCCATTGATGCTGCCGGTTATGATGCCATCATGATCCATGGGCAGTCCAATGCCCCTGTGGTTCTTTCCATAGAGCCAGGCAAGGTTGTTTTCAACAATGCCGAAGATTTATGGGGCAAAGATACTTTTGAAACCGAAGCTCTTATTGAAGCTGCATATGTAAACAAGGATAAAGCTTTTAAAAAAAGCGGAATCGTGGCCATTGGGCCGGCAGCTGAAAACGGGGTATGTTTCGGCATTATCCAGAATGACAATTGGCATTGTGCTGGACGAACCGGTGCCGGAACTGTAATGGCATCCAAAAAAATAAAAGGAATCCTTTTCCAGGGAAGCCAAAAAAGAGAATACCATGATGAACAGGCCCTGAAATCTTCTGTAAAGCATATTGCAGAAATGGGCAAGGATCATCCTGCCGTCAATGCCTACAAATCAATGGGCACATCCCAGATGGTAAAGGTATTGAATGCCAACAAAGCCTTTCCCACACAATATTGGTCAAAGGGGTATTTTGAAAAATGGGAGAATATAAGTGCCGAGGCTTTGCACACCCAATGTGATGTTACACCTACAGGCTGCCTGAAATGTTTCATGTCCTGTGGCCGGCAGACCACCATCTTAAAGGGGCGCCACAAAGGAATGACCCTTGAAGGCCCGGAATATGAAACCATCTATGCCTTTGGCGGGCTATGTATGGTTGACAGCATTGAAGAAATCGCTTTTTTTCATGTGTTATGTGATCGGCTGGGAATGGATACCATCACAGCAGGCAATTTGTGCGCCTTTGCCATAGAAGCTGTAAAACGTGGTAAAATAAATCTTGATATTGATTATGGTGATGTGGATGCAATAGAAAAATTGATTCATATGATCGCTGAAAGACAGGGCGTAGGAGATGTCCTGGCCCATGGCATTAAACATGCTGCCAAAGAATGGGGCCTGGAAGATATTGCAGTGCATGTCAAGGGGCTGGAACCTGCAGGGTATGATCCCAGGGACTTCAAAGGGATGGGGCTTGCCTATGGAGTGTCTGACAGGGGGGCATGTCATTTGAGATCCACCTTTTACAAACCTGAGTTGGCAGGTATGAGTCCCATGGACATCCTGAAAGGGAAAGCGCAACTTCTGGTTGAATTTGAAGATCGCCTGACCATTTTTGACACCATGGTTCTCTGCCGTTTTTTCAGGGATTTTTACACATGGGAAGAATTAGAGGTCATGATCCATTCATTAACCGGTCTGAAATCCGATAAAGCCTCGCTCCAGGAAAAGGCAGGAAATATTGCAAAAGAAATCAGAAAATTTAATATTCAGGAAGGCTTGACCAGTGATGATGACCGACTGTCAAAAGGCCTGTTCAGAAAGCTTGTCGACACCGGAGCCGAAATAACCCATGAAGAGTATGAATTTATGCTGGCTGAATATTATGAAATAAGAGGATGGGTTCTATAGGATTTTTAAGGTATTTTTTCAGGTAAAAAAATATGAGTAGAGCAACAATTAAAGATATTGCAAGGCGGCATATATTTTGTCGCACCTAAAGAAGCTGTTCCGTATTTCTCAATATAAAAATCAGCAGTTAGCGTGGCGAATCCGCTGGATTGCCTGGTTGGCCGTTTTATTTTCCAGCTTCGACCAGAGATCCATTGATGAATTTGTGGATGATGCTTGATACGTAAGTCTGATAGGGTAGGCCTTCCTTAACCGCTTTTCTCTGAAGCTCAATGAGGTCTCTTTCAGAAATTCGTATATTCAGTCTCTTGTCTTTTCGCAAGGTATTGCGGGCATACGCAACCAACTCTTTTTTCCTTTTCGCAAGGTTTGTAACGGGGACCCATTCACCCTTCTCAAAGCTATCGAGTATTTCTTTTTCTTCTTTTGATAGTTTAGTCTTCATGTTTTTCTCCAAGATATTGTTGTGTTGCCTTCCTGCTTGGGATTATGGTCTTCATAAACAACTCTTCCTCATTCTCAACATAAGGTACAAGGTAAGCGTAATTGTTAAAAGCGATGACCATGATTCGTTGTCCGGGGTATGCATGCTGGTTTGGATGCAGATAATCATCTAATATGTCACCCCTTTCAATGTAGAAAACCACATCCTCAAAACAGATGCCTCGTGACGCTTTGAGTACTATGCTCTTTTCTGTGTTCCAGTTTATGCTTTTCATTTGTTTTATACATTATCACATTGTGTGCAGTTTGGCAACAGATTTAGATTTTCAGATTTTGCGGGAATCAGGGTAACCATCTTTATGGCAGAGGTTTGCAGTAAATTCAGATAGGCGGCTGAAAATTTTTATGGCATGGTTTTGGTTTTTTTTTAATCTCCCTACCTGGCGGAAAAAAGAACTGGGATATCATCGGGGACCTCATTAACCGGTAAAGGAAAACTGAAGGATTACAGGAATAGTCCGGGGTCTTTTTTAAATCTTGAAAAGCCTGGTGTACTCCAATTAAGTTGAGGTATCATCACAAATTTAATGCTGATTATTATCTTATGCACAATAAAATTGCTGCAATAAATAATAAAATATCCACTGCCAGCAGATACCCTTTGGTACTTATTTTTTTAAAGGCCAATACCCCGATAAGTGAACCGATAATGGCGGGAGGCGCATATCCGGCAGCCTGTAAAAAAATTTCTTTGTTTAGAATTCCGGAATAGCAGAACAAAAGACCAATACACAGATCTGTTACCAGAAAATATATAGCGATTATACCTTTGATTTTTATGGGGTCAGCCTCTTTTGTCTTTGCATAAATAACTGCAGGAGGACCACCAATGGTGTATGCCCCTAGAAACCATCCGCTGAGAAGACCCAACAGTCCCCCGGCTAAGTCGCTTTTGGCAAAACGTCTTGCAAGCTTTTCAGTCCATGGCAATCTTGAAGAGAGGATACTTAAAACAATGAGCAGTGCCAAAGCCTGTTTCATTATGACCTCAGGAAACCAATTAAGGGCAACAAACCCCATGGGGGCAGCAATAGCGGCACCGATAAAAAAAGGCCACAACTTTACCAGGTTAATATTTTTACCATACTTAACTACATTGTATCCCACCAGAATTAAACCAAACGGAAACTGGAGCGCAACAGCAGTTTTAATAGGCAAAACAATAGCCATCAACGGCACTGCAACCAGTGCAAAACCAAACCCTGCAAAACTAAATGTAAATGCACTGAGTATAAAGCAAAAACTGACAAATAAGAAGGATGTGATATCTGCCCTCATTTTTGAGTATAATTAAAGTATCAGAAGACTAAACTGCCTGTTACAAGAGGGTGCTGTTATTCCGGGAAACGGCACGTCTGTGTTGTTCTTTCCAATGGGAATTATATTTACCTGATCGATTTTATCCTGAATTATTCAAAAGGAACTCTTAACATTTTACTATAGGTTTCTTTAATAATTTTAAGTCCCCCTTTGATATTAATTTCAAGTGTTTTTTTTACTTTTTCAGGATCGTGGCTTTTAAGCGCATCAAGGATTGCTCCGTGTTCCTCGTTAAATTTAATGCAATGCTCTTTTTCCCATCGATAAATATTCAACACACTCTCCACGGATTGGATCAATGCCTGAGCAATATTGCAAAGGTGAGGCAGATTTGATGCTTCATAAATAAGACAATGAAACTGCCTGTCAAAATGGTAGTGGTTTTTGGGAAGCTCTTCCATGGTAGCGTGCAATTTTTCAAGTTTTGAAATATCAGAAGCACTCAGATTTTCCATGGCCTCGACAGCAAGTTTGGATTCTAAATCCACCCGCAGGTCATAGATGTGAATGACCTCTTTTTGCTTGGGCGGAGTAGCAACAATAGCGCCTTTGTATGGGATATTTTTTACGAGCCCGGACCGGTCAAGACGCATAAGGGCTTCTATGATAGGTCCACGACCAATGCCGAATTCTTCTTCAAGTTCAGATAGGACAAGACGGGTTCCGGGAAACTTAAAACCGCTGAGAATCATATCTCTTATTTTTTCATAGGCCTGTAAAGATTTCATGGAAGAATTATTGTCGGTCAAATGAAAATCTCCTCTCAATTATTTATCTAAATATTTTTTACGAAATATCTTATAAAATATTTCGTAAAATATTTTATAAACAACCCGTCATTCAAATATTATGAATATGCTTATTTGTCAACCTTTTCCGGTCTTAAGCAGCTAGAAAGATAAAACTTTTATGGGCCAGAGTCGGTATAGGATGCAGGTTCTTTCTGGTTTTTTGCTACCTGAACAATCTCCCTGGCCAGAACCTGTGCCGCATCAATGGCATTTATGGGTAGATCGCCACCAAGGGCACTCAGTTCGGTACAGGCAATAATGGCTATCTTCGCACCTTTGTGCAGCAGGTTTTCACATACTTTTTCATAATCTTCACGCACTTTGGAACCTGCGTTGCCTTTTTTGATCTCTTTGATAATATTTAAAAGACGCTCTTGATAATCCGGATCAGGCCAGACATCCTCAATCCCTAACTCTTTGAACCTTTTTGCATAAAGTCCTGTCATGGCAACAGCCGGAGAAGCGAGTATTCCGACTTTATCATGTTCCGGGAAATTATCTTTTACATGATTGGACACAAGATCAATCAAATTAATGACCGGAATTTTTACGGCATCCTGGACAGCATCATAATAATAATGGGCAGTATTGCAGGCAATTACAAGAAAGTGAGCTCCCCATGATTCAAGTCGCTTGCCCATATCTGCCATACAAGGCCCCGGATCTTCTCCATCTCCCTCAATAATGGCTTTTATCCTGGATGGGACCTTGGGATTATTATCAACAATACACCGGATATGGTCCATATCATCCAGGGCCGGTGTCAGACGAATAATGCGCTGCATAAGATCAACAGTGGCTTCAGGACCCATACCCCCTAAAATCCCCACTATTTTTTCTTTTTTCATCTCTTCTTATTCCTGTCTGAATGTATCCATATAAGCATACAGAGCAGGAGACCCCCCGGTATGGAGGAAAAGCACATTTGAATCTTTTGGAAAATGACCTTTGCGAACAAGATCAATGAGCCCTGCAGCAGCTTTACCGGAATATACAGGGTCCAGAAGAATGGCTTCTTTTGTGGCAAAAAGTTTTACAGCTTCTACCATGGAATCCGTGGGAAGGGAATAGCCCGGCCCGACATATTGATCAAAACAGACAATCTCTTCACGGGCAATCCCGGTTTTTACACCCAGTTTTTCAGCTGTTTCCAGAGTCAGTTTATAAACAATCGCTTCCTGAACCTCTTTTGTCCTGGAAACATTGACACCGCTGATGGGGATATTGCCGTTCACACCGGCCATACCAACCACCATACCCGCATGGGTTCCGGCAGAGCCCGAGGGAACAATAATATGGCCAATATCAAGGTGCATATCATTGAGTTGTCCCATGATCTCTTCTGCACAGGCCGCATATCCCATGGCTCCTATTGCATTGGATGCACCACCGGGAATGATATAGGGTTTTTTACCGGCAGCGGCAAGCTCATCAGCCTTTTTGTTCATCTGGGCCATCATGTCGGAACCAGCTTGAACAACAGCAATGCTTTTCACACCAAGGAGCTCAAAAAGAAAATTGTTTCCGCTGGCTTTCTCTTTATAAGAACCTTTTACCCTTTCTTCAAGGATAAGGTGGCAATCAAGTCCTTCTTTGGCAGACCAGGATGCTGTCAGCCTTGCATGGTTTGATTGTACAGCCCCGCAGGTGATGATGGTGTCTGCTCCCTTTGCCAGGGCATCACCAATACAGAACTCAAGTTTTCTGGTTTTGTTGCCGCCGGCAGCTCCGGGAAGCAGATCGTCCCGTTTGACATAAAGCTTAACCTCATTGCCAAGGGCCTGGGTCAATGCGGGTAAAAATTCAATGGGTGTCGGGTCTTGAAGATATTTTCTTCTGGGAAATTTGGTAAAATTCATGGTTTATCCTTTATATATTTATGGGTTTATATTTATTGGGTTGTTTATTTTATGAAAGTCTATTTTAACAGGTTTTCTGCCACTTGTTTGATTATTTTTATTATCAGCTTGCAATCATCCTCAGTAAAGGTCAGGGGAATCCGCATATCACACATGGTTGCAAGGATGCGTTTGGTATTGGCAAGATAGGGCAATTCACCAAAATACTTCCAGCTTTCATAGGCACTGGTAAATCCCACAGGTTCTTTATTGCCAAACCATTTCAATTCAACACCCTGGTCCTTACACGCGGCCAGAAATTTTTGAATGGTCTCTTCATCTTGATTAATTAAGGAAAACTGAATGGAACTTCCTGCATAATTTTCCCTGGGGTCCCTTTGGGGACAGGTAATACCCTTGATTTGAATCAAGCCCTGTTCCAAAATTCGGTATCGTTTATTCCATCGCTCACACTGAACATCCAATATCTTAAGCTGAGGCCTTAATATGGCTGCCCGAAGATTATCCATACGGCAGGAATAATTGGGAACCATGGTTTTAAGGCTTTCAAAAACATCCATATCTGGCCTTGCTGTATGGCGTTCATAGAGCATGTATGAACCTGAATATATAATGGCCCGGGCAATGAGGTCCGGGTCATCTGTCACCAATAATCCCCCCTCGCCTGAATTCATATGCTTATAGGTCTGGGTGCTGAAACATGCCGCCTTTCCAAAGGACCCGGATTTTTTTTTGTCCCATGTGGCTCCCATGGTGTGGGCACAATCTTCAATCAGAACCAGATCATGGGTATCGCAGATTTCCATGATCCTGTCCATATTGGTGATATGTCCGCGCATATGGGAAAGCATGAGCCACTTGGCATGGGTTGCCGCGGCTTTTTTTTCAAGATCATCAAGATCAATGGTGTAATCATCGACAATATCAACCAGCTCAATGGCGGCGCCCGAGTTTTCAATAGCCCCGGGAACAGGAGCCAATGTGTATGCATTACACAGAACTGTGTCTCCAGGTTTTACTCCGGCACTTTTAAGGGCAAGATACATTGCACTGCCGCAGGATGCGCATGCCAGACAATATTTTTTGTCCATGTATGCTGCAAATTCTTCTTCCAAAAGCGCGGTTTCACCCTTTTCGCCCGGATTTACATTATACCGGTGGAGTTTGCCGGACTTCAAAATTTCCAGGGCTTTTTCAATCCCCTCATCGCAAATGGGCTCCTGTAAGGTGAAATCCTTTGTAAACCTTTTCTTCTCTGTGTTGGCCATGATTTATACTCCTGTAGGTTTAATTTCCCGGGCCTTAATATTGAGTCTGTTCATACACTTTAAAGTTCCAGTCCTGGTCAGGGAAATATTTTCTCAGTCTCCAGTCACAGGCCCTTGCATGGCCTTCCATCCCCTCCACCCTTGATAAACGGGAAGCCGCACCACTGATAACTTTGTTGGCTTCTTTGCTGATCTCCTGATAGGTATAAATCTTGAGAAATTTAAGGACATTGAGTCCACCTGAATAATAGCCGGCTTTTTTGGTAGGAAGTATGTGGTTGGTACCGGAACACTTATCCCCATGGGGCACAGTGCTGCCTTCGCCAAGGAACAAAGAACCATAGGATTTAAGATTTTTCACCCACCAGTCAAGATCCTGGGCCATGACCTGAACATGCTCTGCTGCATACTCGTCATTTACCCGGCAGAGTTCTTCTCTGTCTTTACAAAGGATAATTTCTCCATAATCTTTCCAGGAGGATTCAGGCACTTCAGGATTTGGCATATCAGCAATGATTTTTGGCATAACTTCAAGAACTTTTTCTCCAAGCTCTCTTGAATCGGTAAATAGCCATACAGGCGAATCATACCCATGTTCTGCCTGGGATACAAGATCAATGGCAATAGTCATATAATCTGCTGTGCTATCTGCAATAATGGCCGATTCCGTTGGGCCTGCAAACACATCAATCGTACATTTCCCGGTGGAGGAAAGAATACTTTTTGCCTCTGCCACATAGGCATTGCCCGGACCTGCCAGTATATTGGCCGGTTTGCCGGTAAAAAGGCCGAATGCCATAGCTGCAATGGCCTGAACACCACCCATTTCCATAATAATATCAGCGCCTGCCACATCCAGGGCATAGGCAAGAGCCGGGTCAATACTATCCCCCCGGGGCGGAGAACAGGCAATAATAGTTTCAACACCCGCGGCCTTTGCCGTGGCAACACTCATGATGGCGGAACATGCATGGGCAAAACGCCCTCCAGGCACATAACATCCAGCCACCTCCATGGGAATAATCCTCTGTCCCAGGCGCACCCCGGGAATGGTCTCTCGTTCAAATTCGCTGAGACTGTCCTTTTGTGCCTTTGCAAAGCCAAAAACCTGTTCATGGGCAAACCTTATATCCTGTTTGACATCTTCGGGAACAGAATCAATGAGCTGCTGTTTTTTTTCCTGGCTGAGAATAAAATCCCCTTCCCAATTATCAAATTTTCTGGCAAGTTCGATTATTGCCTTTTCTCCATTTTTCTCTATATCAGAGAGTATGCCCTGCACAATACCACGGATCTTTTCAGTATCAGACTCCGCAGTTTTTTGGGCTTTTTTGATATACTCCATTGTTGTCTCCTTACTTTAATTTTGACATCCAGTCATTGTTTTATGGGAAAAACATTCGGCTGACCAAAATATTACCTGGCCCATATTATCCTTTAAATATTAAAAGCAATGTATTCTTAATGGTTATCCAAATAAGTTGCCTAGAAACGCAGGAAGCCATAATGTCAGCACCGGAAAATAGGCGATAAGAAATACAACCAGTACGCTTACAAATACAAAAGGCAATGCATTCAGGGATATATCTTCCAAAGTCGCTCTTGCCACACCAGAAGCAATAAACATATTTTCACCAAGGGGGGGTGTTGCAAAACCGATTTCACAGCAACAGACCAGAACAACTCCAAAATGGATGGGGTCCACGCCAAGGGAAACCATGACAGGCAACAACACCGGTGTTACCAGCATGATGGTTGCCAGTGTTTCCATAAACATTCCCATGAACAAAAGAAAGAAAATAACCAAAGCCCAGATCATATATAGATTATCAGTAAGATTTAACAATCCTTGAGCAATCATATCCGGAACTTTGTTAATGGTGAGAAGTTGACCAAAAGCCAGAGCCGTAAACATGATGATCAGAACGCGACCAGTTATCCATGTGGTACTTTCAAGGGCCTTCATGGCACCTTTCAGTTCAATCTCTTTATAAATAAAAATGCCGACAAAAAGGGTATAAAAAATAGAAACAATGGCTGCCTCAGTGGGAGTAAAGAACCCAGTGTAGATTCCGCCAAGGATAATTACAGGTGCCAAAAGAGACCAGAAACCTTCCTTCATTGTCACCATTACCGTTTTGACAGAGAGTTTTTTGCCATCACCTTTATACTTTTTTTGTTTGGATCGCAGATAATTCATGAACATCAGTCCCACAGCCAGCATAATACCGGGGATAAATCCTGCTATAAAAAGATCTGATATGGATTGAGATGCGGCAACCCCATAAATAACCATGGGGATGCTTGGGGGGATGACAACACCCAGTCCGCCTGAAGAGGAGGTGACTGCGCCGGCATAGCCTTTATCATACCCATGACGTACCATGGCAGGTATCATCAGCATTCCTACGGCTGCCGTGGTGGCAGGTCCAGAGCCTGAAATCGCACCGAAAAAGAGACAGGATAAAATCGTGGATGCTGCCATACCGCCGGTAAAGGGCCCGGCCATGGCTTCTGCAACGGCGACTAATCGTCTGGATATCCCTGCCGATTCCATGAGAGCTCCTGACAAAATAAAAGCCGGAAGGGCCATTATGGGAAAAGAATTGACAGAGGTATAGGCAATTTCAACCAGTCCTTCCAAAGGCTTACCACTGAAAATCATTCCTCCCATGGCTGCTGCACCAAGGGAAAGGGTGATGGGTGCTCCAATGAGCAAAAGTCCCACAAAGGTAATAAAAATGATCGCTGTAACACTCATGATGTCACCCCGTTTTCAGGGCTTTCATCATCAAGATTTCCTGTATCTATCTTGTCAACGTCAGCAATTTCAATTTTAAGAATATGTTTCATAATATTGACCTGAATAATTCGTATGGTCATGAGAGAAAAGGCAATGGGGAAAATCATAAAAATATAAGCCATGAGCCAATCAAGGGTTGGCGAATGTTCAGGGTATTCAAATCCTTCTTTGATCACATTGATGCTGTAATAAATCATGGTGCAGTTAAAGGCAATCCACACAAGGTCAGCCAGAAGCGTTGACAAATCTCCGACTATTTTGGGGAAAAGCTTAAACTGGAAAGTAACCCGGTTATGAGCTGCAAGTCTTGCCGCATAGGTTGCTCCCAGAAAAACAAACCATACAAAAGCGAATCGGGAAAGTTCTTCTCCCCAGGGAAGGGAAGCTGGTAAAGGGTAATGCTCAAGAAAAGCAATATAATGGGAAAGTGAGTCTATTGTACTGAAAACTATCCTGAGTACAATTTGTAAAAAAAGCAGGCATACAAAAAATACCAACAGAATTTGACAAAGATAGCTCTCAAGATTATCCAGAATTTTAAGTATTGGTTTGGCTCGCATAAATTACTCCAACATCTATAATCTGTAAAAACCTGCCCGGTATTTACCGGGCAGGTTTAAAGAATCTAACGCCCAAGAGCTTTTACAACTTTATCAACCTCGGCTTTTCCGCCGACACTATCGTAAAATTTAGGCCATACGGCATCAACGGCAGCTTTTGACCATTGATCTTCATCTTCAATTTCAAGATATTTTACGCCTTTTTTGATCATGTTCTGTTTTGCATCTTCTGACTTGGTAACGCTGAAAAGCAGGTTCGCCTGCTGTGCTTCGATACCGGCACGAGTGAACATTGCCTGATCTTCGGCAGACAGAGACTGGAAATATTTCTCCCCGATAACCAGGGGTTGTAAGGAGAACAGGTAGTGACATTCTGAGGAATATTTCTGCACCTCATAAAACTTCATGGAATAGTTGGTAATATGGGGATTGTCCTGCCCGTCAACAACTCCCTGCTGCAGTGCTGTAAAGGTTTCCGGCCATGCCATTGGGATAGGCTCTGCACCAAGAGCTTGCCAGGTCGCAATCATGATGGCATTTTTGGGAACTCTAATCTTAAGCCCTTTAAGGTCGGCAAGTGTGGTCACAGGTTTTTTAGAGTTTGTCAGGACCCGGAAATTTGAATACGCCCAGCCCAGGACCCGGACACCGGCTTCTTTAACAAGGACTTCCCGCCATTTATTTCCAAGATCGCCTGTGGTGGCCATTACAGCATCATCAAAATTCTGCATGAGATAGGGAAGGGTTAAAATGCCGACAGATTTTGCAAAGGGAGTAATATTGTTGACGGCAACAACGGCACAGTCAATGGAACCCCTGCGGGCATCCTTAACCATTTTCTGCTCATCACCCAGCTGACCGGCGGGGAAAATATCCACTTTGTAGTTTCCGCCACTGGTTTTTTCCACAATCTCTTTAAAGCGGAGTGCTAAAACACCCTGATCTGAATCAATGGGATCACCCAGACCGATTTTCAATGTTTTTTCCGCAGATGCAGATACCGGCAACATCAAAGCTGCCATAAAAAAAATCATTAAACTAAAAATCGTAAACCGTTTCATACGTCCTCCTAAATTAAATAATAAAAATACAGGCCTATATATAAAACCGGCACATGAAACATCATTCATGTGCCGGGGATTTTTAAATTATAGATTTTATTTACAGCCTGATACGTATTCGGCTGTCGCTGTAAAGCTATTGGAGTAATCGTTTTCGTGGTCATTGCAGGCCCCATTGGTAACCCTTTTTCCATGTCCAGATTCTATGTTATTTGTTTATTCTATTTTTCTTATCTAATAAATTTCATCATGTGTCAATAATTT
>JAHJDU010000355.1 GCA_018812385.1 Pseudomonadota bacterium | reverse complement strand
TTTTAAATTACAGAGACCTTGGCACTGATGTTTTTAATAAAATTTCATGTATTGGCATGTCCGAACATGTGGGAAAAGTCAATATGCACAATTTTTTTAAAATCGTTCATAAAAGCCTTAAAAAAGGCGGACTTTTTATGCAGCATACCATAACCACCAATACCAGAAGGAAAAAAGGGTATGAAAATTCATTTCTGGATAAATACATGTTTCCAGGCGGGGAACTCATGTTTGAGCATGACCTTGTGAACCTGGCATCGTCTTCTGGTTTTGAACTGCTGAATGCAGAAAATTTCAGGACTCATTATGTAAAGACCTTAAATGATTGGATATTGCAGATGGAAAGACAGAAAGACAAGTTATTGAAGATTGTTTCTGATAATGTTTATCGCATTTATCATATCTTTTTTATAGGGTCTTTGATTTCTTTTAAGACAAAAGAGATTTCTATATTCCAAAACCTTTTTTATAAGACAGATATAGATAACAGCAGTACTGACGTCTTTTTAAGCCCATATTCTAAAAATGAAACACGAATTGCCTGATATAGACAAATTTGAACGTATTGTTTTTAAAAAGAAAAATACATTAGATCTTCTTTTGGCTTTTTCATTAAAATTATTGCAGGCCAGACAAGTTGGGCTGCTGCTGGGAACCAACAAAACCTATTTTAAATTTTTGTCTCCTGATAAATGGGACAGGGGTGTTATGCATAAATTTAATGGTAAGGGTTTTAGCGGTTTTATTTTAAAATATTTCGGAACCTTCATCGTCAGATATAAAGGGCTGTCGCCTGTCAGGCTGTATAAAGATACTCAATTTGGTGAAAAAGAGGAAACAGTTGGCATCATTTCTTTTGTTCTTAGAAAACACAAAGATTTTTATGCAAAAGGCATTAAAATTCTTGTTATTGATAATATCTGTGATGGATTAAATACTGATGAGAGCCATTCAAATGTATCAATTCTTTCCTATAATGGTGATGTTTTTAAATCCTTACCAGATTTGAAAATTAACAATGCCATAGTTAAGCAATTCAAAGCTAAAAATTTTGTTTCTGCCTATATCCCGGATTATGGCGCCATTGTTTTTAATACGATCCATGAAAAATTCCTGGAAAAAACTGGAGATAAATTCACCAATGAACTGGAATTTAAAAAAAAATTAAATATCTTAATTTCAGCCATTGAAATGGCATCTCTTGCATATATCGGACTTGCCAGAGGCAGACAGGCCGCCCATATTATCTGGAGGAAAGAAAAAAGCCTTAGAAAGACAGCATTGCAGTTAAAAAATAAAGAGATTGAATTGAATGCCCAGAAAGAATACTTAAAGGCTGTGGGTGCTGTAAACGAAAGCCAGCTGAATATGGAACCTGTCAACATTACAGATGGCGTTTATGCCTTTATCGATATGGTAGGATCAGCCACCATAAGACAAAAGTTAAATCCCAGGGATTATTTTTATATCCTGAACCTGTGTCACCAGATTACTGCCAATAATGCTAATCAGTATTCATGCAGGGTAGATAATTTTATGGGGGATTGTGTTTTTCTGGAAAATGCTTCGCCATTTGACGATAAAAAAGCAAGGTTTTCCATGGGAACACATGAAAGGATCATGCTGATGATCTTTACCCTGGCCGCCATTTTGAATGAGGTACATTTGTTGAAAACAGGACAGCATGACATGGATAAGACTGGAAGGGTGAAAGACTTGATTGATACGGCAAAAATTGATATTAGTTTCAGGGCAGGAATGGAAATGGGAACAGCATTGATAGGTCCTTTGGGAAGCCGGAAAAGAAAAATAGTCACGGCCATCGGCAAGGCCGTCAATATTGCATCCAGACTTGAAAGCAGTGGCAGAAAGGATGGGATTCACATCAGTGGGATGATAATGGCCATATTAAAAGATGCCTGTATAACAAGGGATACCAGAACCATCTGGCGGCTCATTTGTAAACCCAATAATATTGAAGAATCAGACAACCCAGGCGACTTGAGTTTTTTTGATTGCTATAAGAAAATGTTTGGACTTGAGAAAAATATAATTACCCAAAGGACAAATGTTTCCTATAAAGAGTTTTCAAAAGATATTACCTATTGGATCAAATGCATACCTGATTCAAATGATTAAAATTATCG
>JAHJDU010000002.1 GCA_018812385.1 Pseudomonadota bacterium | reverse complement strand
TTATATCGATAATTGTTGAAACTATTAGATCGATCGATCGATTTAATAGTTTGGAGAAATTTGGATCGTTTAATCAAAAAAAGAAGGAAGGGGTATTATGAGACAAAAACTTTTTATCATTTCAGTTGTTATTATGATCAGTTTGACCTTGGTATCATTCGCATCAGCAGAGGATCCAATCAAAATTGGTGCACCGTTAGCTCTGAGTGGCAAAGCGGCATTTGCAGGAATAGCGGAAAAAAATACTCTGATCATGTGTGCGGAAGAGTTTAACAAAGCAGGCGGTTTAGATGGACGGCCAATCGAATTCATTTTTTATGACACCGAAATGAATCCTGACACGGCTGTGAATATGGTCAAACGTTTGATTAAAAAGGATCAGGTGGTAGCCATTGTGGGTATAACCTCAAGCTGGGAAGGTATGGCAGTGCTTCCGATCTTAGAAAAAGAAGAGATGCCGAGTATTCTTCTTGCGTCCAGTAGTGGACTTGTTACTCCGGTAAGGAAATGGATTTTTAAAATTCCATCCGGTGATAACATTGTGGTTTCGAAAATCATGGAACATATGAAAGCGAACGGAATAAATAAAATAGCTCTAATTTCAAGCTCAGATGGTTATGGGGAAGGCGGACGAGATTCTATTCTGACTCAAGCTCCCGGAAATGGGATTGAAATCATTTTTGATGAAAGATTTGCAGGAGACGAAACAGATCTGACACCGCTCATCAACAAAATAAAGAATACAAATGCCCAAGCCGTTGTTAGCTGGTCATCCAAACGAACACCTTCTGTGGTTGCACTTAATTATCACCAACTTAGCATGCAACTACCTCTCTATTTAGGACATGCTGCCCTAGCGCCTGCTTTTATTAAAGCCGTTGGTAATGTCGCAAACGGCTACATGACTGCTTCCATGAAATTTGATGGTGCATCGGCTCTTCCAGATTCTGATCCCCAGAAAAAAGTCTGTCTGGACTATCAGGCTGCATACCAGTCCAAGTTCGGAGAAGCGGCCAATCAGTTCGGAGCGACTGGTTATGATGCATTTTATATCTTGGTAGCCGCCCTTAAAAAAGGTGGTACTGAAAAGGCTAAATTACGGGATGCCATTGAGCAAATCAGTAACTTTGTAGGAACGCAGGGTATATTTAATTATTCTCCTGATGACCACGCTGGGTTAGAAGCTGATTCCATACTTCTCTATAAAGTTTTCGATGGCGACTGGAAACCTATGTTTTAATTATTTTTATATTTGTATTCATTCCTCGAAACTGAAAAAAAATATTTCGATCCTGCAGGGGCTTATCATCCCGGCGGTATCAAGATTAGGAGATTGAATCCATGATAACAGACATTTTGCAGACTTTGATGTCTGCACTATCCACTGGCAGTATGTATGCTTTGGTAGCCATGGGAGTTTGCTTAATTTATAATTCGACCAATGTAATCAACTTTGCCCAGGGTGAGTTCGTCATGATAGGTGGTATGTCCATGGTCGCTATTTATGTAGATCTACAGCAACCCCTGTATGTTGCAATCCCTGGTTCTATTGCCATTGCAGTTCTTGTAGGGATGGCACTTATGAAAGTAGCTTATCGTCCGGGTAAAAGCACTTCATTGATCTCGGTGCTGATTATTACAATTGGAGCCTCACTTGTAATCTCAGGTTCGGTTGCTACTGGTTGGGAGTCCCAGGTTCGTCGATTTCCTCCTTTTTCCGGCGATATGCCAATTAAAATCATGGGTGCTTCAATAGCCCCCCAATCACTTTGGGTTATCGGCGTGACTGCTTTGGTGGTAACCGTTTTGGTGCTTTTTTTCCAGTTCACTATTCATGGGAAAGCAATGAAAGCTTGTGCGCTGGATCAAACAGCTGCCAGCCTTCTGGGTATTCGAGTAAAGCGTATGGTTCTGCTTTCGTTCGCGATGAGTGCCGGCCTTGGTGCAGTGGCTGGAATTGTCATCACCCCTCTGACCATGATGAGTGCTTCCGGAGGGATGATGCTGGCAATCAAGGGATTTTCAGCGGCCATGCTGGGAGGTATGGGAAGTGTAGCAGGGGCAGTAATTGGAGGATTTGTCTTTTCATTTCTTGAAGCGTTTACCGCAGGATTTATATCCAGCACACTAAAGGAACTGATAACGTTTATTGTAATTATAAATGTCCTTTTATTTATGCCGCGTGGACTCATGGGGCCCAGAGTAGTGGAAGGACTAGAAGAAGTGGAGATTTTTCAAGACTAATGACTAACCTAATGAAACACTCAAGCAGTTCAACAACTATAGTTGAGTCAAACCAGCCGTCAAAAGCATTCATAATACCAACCAATCTGAATTGGGACAAAATTGCTTGGTTGACTACTGTGCTGGGAGTATTGATCCTCCCCCTTTTGCTGGGTGACGGATTTTATCTGACTCTAATGAATTTCATTGCGCTTTACTCCATGGTAGCCCTCGGGCTTTGTCTCTTGGTAGGTTATGGGGGTCAGCTGTCCTTATCCCACTCAGCATTTTACGCCATCGGCGCCTATTCTTCAGCAATTTTCTGCCTAAGATTTGGTCTCCATCCCATTATTGCAATTATTCTTAGTCAGTGTTTAAGCGCTCTTATCGCCTGGGGTATCGGTGTAGTGGTTTTACGGCTGAGAGGCCACTACTTGGCTATTGCTACCTTAAGTTTCGCCATGATTGTAGAGGTATTGTTAAGAGAATTAGGATGGTTGACAGGAGCTCTTCGGGGTCTGTCTGAAATACCGGCGATTTCATTGGGCGGTTTCCTTTTCGATACTGATATGCGTTTTTATTTTTTCGTATGGCCTGTAACTTTGCTGCTGCTTTTATTTGCCCTAAACCTTGTCAACTCCCGAATTGGAAGAGCCTTTAGGGCTATCAGAGAGGACGAAGGAGTCGCTGCAATTTTTGGAACCGATGTCAGGAAATATAAAATAAAACTTTTCATCATATCTTCAGTTTACGCTTCAATGGCCGGCAGCTTATTTGCTCACTATGTCACATATATATCACCAGCAGTATGTTCTATCATGTTTGCCGTTGAAATAATACTGGTGATTGCCATTGGTGGCTATACAATGATCTGGGGCGCAATACTGGGGGTAGCGGTCATCACTTATCTCAATGAATATTTAGCCTTTTTTGCAGAATATAAAAGAACCGTATATGGCATTGCATTGATTGTGATTATGATTTTCTTCCCTAATGGTATTTTTCACAGTCTCAAAACGTCAGCCGCACACTTATTAAAATTAGTGCAAAGGAATTCAGAGCAATGATACTCCAGGTCAATGAAGTTACGAAGAATTTTTCAGGGCTGACTGCTTTGTCTCAAGTGAGTTTTGGGATAAAAGAAAATTCAATCAAGGGTCTAATTGGACCTAATGGTGCCGGTAAAACAACCCTTTTTAATATTATTACCGGCGTGTTTCCTCCCAATAAAGGGAAGATTGTCTGGTTCGATAAAGAAATCAGTCACCAGAGCCCAGAAAACATCTGTCGCATGGGGGTGTCAAGGACTTTCCAGCAGCCGCATCTTTTCAGAAGTCTTACTGTTTGGGAAAATGTAATGCTTGGCAGACATTGCCAGACAACAGCCGAGTTTTTTGCTTGTGGTCTTCGGTTTCCTAGCGCCCGTAACGAGGAAAAAAACATAAGACAAAAAGCCCTGGAATACTTAAATATGTTTGGTTTGTTAGAGAAAAAAGATCGTATCGCAAGGTCATTGTCACTCGGTGAGCAGCGATATTTAGAGGTTGCTCGTGCGTTGGCCACGGAACCCAAATTGATCCTATTCGATGAACCCACTTCAGGGCTCAATGATCAAGAGACCGATCAATTCCAGAGTATATTATTCAAGGTTCGGGATATGGGTATTACGGTACTTGTCATTGAACATCACATTAAATTTATCATGGGTGTCTGTGATGAGATCGTGGTACTGAATTTTGGTGTCAAGATTGCTGAAGGTAATCCAGAGATGATCCAAAATTCACCAAAAGTAATTGAGGCTTATTTGGGGGTAGAAGAAGAAAGTGATTAAAGTAAATAATATAGATGTTTTTTATGGCAATATTCAGGCCATTAAAGAGGTTTCCCTTTCGGTCAATAGTGGTGAAATTGTTGCGCTGATAGGCAATAACGGTGCCGGAAAATCGACGCTGTTGAATAGCATTGTAGGACTGTTACGCAAACAGGCCGGAGAAATTTCTTTTCAGGGCCGGCAGATTACCAAGATGCCCACTGCCGAAATTATCCGGCTTGGGATATCATTAGTGCCTGAAGGTCGACGGCTTTTAGGACCGATGTCGGTCTTAGACAATTTAAGACTTGGTGCATATTTGCGGTTTGGAAAAGAAAAAGGAGTGGCGATTCGCAAAGATTTTGAGACTGTTTTTCAACTCTTTCCCAGGCTAGAAGAACGGAGCAATCAATCGGCAGGCACCCTTTCCGGTGGTGAACAGCAAATGCTGGCCATTGCCAGAGCGCTTATGGCTCGCCCAAAGGCTATTTTAATGGATGAACCATCCCTCGGCCTTGCACCTATTGTCGTTCGAGAGATATTTGGGATTATTCAAAAGCTCAAAGAAAATGGAAACACCATTTTTTTGGCGGAACAAAACGCCCGCATGGCTCTGAAATTTTCAGACCGGGCCTATGTTTTAGATCTGGGTCGTATAATCCTGCAAGGAGACAGCAAAGATCTTCGGGAAAACAATGAAGTCAAGGAGTTGTATTTAGGAGCTTAATTAATGAAATCAAAAAGACAGGGGTTTTTATGAAATTGGAAGGAAAAACAGCAATTGTTACAGGGGCCGGCGGCTATTTGGGTCGCGGAACAGCAATGCAATTAGCCCAAGAGGGTGCTAAAGTAATGGTTAATGATGTAAATTTAACCGAAGCCCAAAAGACGGTGGACGCAATTATCCATCAAGGGGGGCAAGCTATTGCCGATGGTACCGACGTGACAAGGTCTGATGATGTCAATAAAATGGTAGTCCGAATGCTGGACAGGTGGGGACAGATTGATATATTGGTAAACAATGCCGGGGACATCCGAGATGCCCTATTGCCCGCAATGACGGATGAGCAATGGGAATTTGTCATTGATTTGAACCTTAAAGGAAGTTTTTACTGCGCCAGAGCAGTATCTTCCCACATGATAGAGCGAAGATACGGCAAAATAGTCAATACGACCTCCATGGCATACAAGGGCAATGCTGGACAGGCCAATTATTCAGCTGCAAAGTCAGGGGTTGTCGGTCTGACCCTGGCGATAGGATTAGAACTTGCTCGGTACAACATCAACGTCAACTGCATTTCCCCTGGTATGATCGAGACACCCCGAACAAACACCCTGGATAAAACAATTGTGGAGAGAATCGTAAAGCTGACCCCTTTGCGGCGAATGGGCGAGATCAGTGACATTGCAAATGCGGTTCTTTTTTTAGTTTCTGATGATTCCAAATACATCACCCGCCAGGTAATCCATATATCCGGTGGAATGGAGGGTTTCTAAACGTTTGTTAACAGCATATTAATAAAACTTTAGAGAAGTTGATTAAAGAAGTTAGAGTAATTTTTATACTATATGTCAGTTGAGAGGTTGCCAATGATTAATTTAAGCGACAATGCGCAAGACATAATACATGACCGAGTTATTCATCAAGTACTCAAACAAAAGGTCGATGAATACGGCAATCGAGATTTCTTCTTTTTCAAAGACCAGGCATATAGCTACGAGGACTTAGACCAGGAATCCGACAAAATTGCCTCTGGTCTGCAGGCAATGGGAATCGGAAAGGGAGACAAAGTAGCTATAATGATGGGCAACCGGCCGGAATTTTTATTTGTCTGGTTCGGACTGAGCAAACTGGGAGCAATTGAAGTACCCATTAACACGGCACATCGAGGCAGCCTTTTAACTTATATGGTTGAATCAACAGATTGCCGGCTAATAATTATTGAATCTCAGTTTTTTGACCGGTTGGAGCCAATACTAAAATCTTTGCCTTGTGTTGAAAATGTCGTCGTTTTAGACGAGGTAAGCAAAAAATGGCCAAGTATGGCAAAACCGATCCGAAATTATCATCTAATTATCGATAACAATGGTCAGTATGAAAAAACTGAGATCATTTGGTCTGATCCATTCGCGATTATGTTTACTTCCGGCACCACCGGACCGTCCAAAGGTGCACTCATGCCGCATAACTATGCTATATTTATGGGTGAAGTGATCTGCCATGCCGGTCAATATACAGAAGGTGACAAGCTCTACAATGCTCTTCCCCTCTTTCATGGAAATGCTCAGGTTCTTTCAACAATGCCGGCATTGATGTGTGGTGCCCAAATGGTCTTGGCTGAGAAATTCTCAGCCAGCCAGTTTTGGAAAGACATCAAAGATTATGGTTGCACGGAATTTAATTACGTCGGTAGTATTCTGCCGATTCTGTACAAGGCAGACCCTAAACCAGACGATGGGCAAAATCCAATTAGAATAATGATTGGCGGCGGTGCCCCACCAGATCTTTTTGAAGCTTTTGAGCAACGATTTTGTCTTCGTCTGGTGGAATGTTATGGCATGAGTGAGATGGGTCTTCCTTTCATGAGTTCTCAAAGTGAGAGCAGGCCAGGATCCTGTGGAAAACCCAGACCCGATTATGAGGTCAAGTTAATAGATGACAACGGCTTGGAAGTCGGCACAGGCGAGATGGGTGAACTACTTATCCGGCCATTAAAACCATATTCTATTCTTTTAGAATATTATAAAATGCCGGATAAAACTGTTGAAGCTTGGCGAGATTTGTGGTTTCACACCGGCGATTATATGCGGCAAGATGAAGATGGTTTTTTCTATTTTGTGGATCGCAAGAAGGATGCTCTAAGACGTAGGGGAGAAAATATCTCCTCTTATGAAGTGGAGGCAGTCATCAACTCGCACCCTGCGGTATTGCAATCTGCTGCTGTGCCGGCTCATTCAGATTTGGGCGAAGATGATGTTATGGTTTGTCTAACGCTTAAACCTGGGAAAAAAGTAACCCCGGAAGAACTTATTGCCCATTGCAACAAAAAGATGGCCTATTTTATGGTGCCACGCTATTTACGCTTTATGGATTCCTTGCCCAAAACGCCAACTGAAAGGGTACAGAAATATAAACTCCGTGAGGTGGGTGTCACATCCGATACCTGGGACCGGGAAAAGGCTGGCTACCAATTGCAACGCTGAACTCAGACTATCAAGAACTTGTATTAGCAAAATTAGAATAAAAAAAATTTTAGGGGTAAATAAACATGAATAAAGAAACAGACCTATCTCCGGTGGTTCCAGGCTTATTTAGCTTGCCTCCTTATGATAAAAAACCACCAAGTTTATTGGGAGCCTTTTGTCCGGATTGTAACCGATATTACTTTCCACGACCCAAATATTGTCCACGGTGTCTTGCTCCTGCATCTCAAATACCATTGAAGTCCAATGGTACTATTTACAGCTATACTGTCGTTCGCATCAAGCCTCCGTTTGGATTGCCCTCTCCTTACAGCGTAATTTATGTTGATCTTACCGAGGTTGATTTGCGCGTATTTGGACTGTTCGACCCCGAAGCAATTGATCGCCTGCGTATCGGTCTTGATGTAGAGCTTGCGGCCGGTCCATTGGGAATTAACAGTCAAGGGCAGTCGTGCTTAAGACCATATTTTAAACTTAGAAAGCAAATGAAAGATAGGGAGTGATTTATGACAGATGTAGCAGTGGTTGGGGTAGGCATGATTCCTTTTGGGAAGCACCCTCAAAAAACCTTAGTGGATATGGGCTCCGAAGCCGCTTATCTTGCAATCAAAGACGCAGGATTGTCACCCCGGCAAATGGAAATTGGCTTTTTTGCTAACGCATTTGCTGGTCGCGTTTTTGGTGATTTTACGATCGGCCAGAACGTTTTTTGGAAAATCGGGATTAATCGAATACCGGTGGTAAATGTGGAAAATGCTTGTACCTCAGGCTCCTCGGCATTTTTTTTGGCTTACAATGCGGTTGCAGCCGGTCAGGTGGAAATCGCTATAGCAGTAGGAGCTGAAAAGATGCGGGTACCCGAGATGGGATTGCTTAACTCCGGACAAAATGAAGTGGACACACAATTAGGTCTGGTGGCACCGGCGAGCTTCGCAATGAGGGCGATGCGATATATTTATGAATATGATGCTAAACCTGAACAATTGGCCCAGGTGTCAGTCAAAAACCGACGTCATTCAAGTCTGAATAACCTTTCTGGGTTCCGTGATCTTGTTTCGATTGAGGATGTGTTAGCGGCTCCAATGATTGTTGACCCTCTCACCCGTTTGATGTGCTGCCCCAATGCTGACGGTGCAGCAGCAGTTGTCTTGGTTTCACCGGCCATCGCCAGACGTCTGGGGCGTTCGGTAGGAGTAAATACGGCCCTATTATTCTCTGGTAGTTATGAGAATCCTCAGGATCAAATTTGCTGGGAGACTGACTACCGTGCATGTCGAACTGCCTATGAAAGAGCAGGAATCGGTCCTGAAGATTTAGATGTTGTTGAATGTCACGACGCTTTTACAATTTGTGAAATTCTACATTATGAAGCCATGGGATTATGCCCGATCGGTGAAGGTGCCCAATTTGCGGCAGATGGTGAAACAGAAATAGGGGGTCGCATTCCGGTTAATACATCCGGCGGTCTAATCGGTCGTGGTCATCCGCCCGGAGCCACTGGCATAGCCCAGGTGTGTGAAATTGTAACACAACTACGCCAAGAGGCCGGGCAACGCCAAGTCAATGGAGCAAAGACCGGTTTGGCTCATTGTATGGGCGGAGATAAAGAGGGGGATACCAAATCATGTACTATCGCAATCTTTTCTGTCTAAAACCTGAAACCGCAGAGGATCAACAGACATGATTATCAGAAGTTTAGAAATAGGGGTTGCTGTAAATGATTTAGAAAAAATTTCCCAAAAGATAGCCTTTGTTTTCGAGGCCGACAAAGGCAAATCGATAGCCGCTTCAGAATACAATATGACGGCTCAGATGATCCGAATTGGCAACATTGAGTTTGAACTCATGGAACCTCTGAATCAAAAGGGACTTATTGAAAAATTTATTCAGCAACGAGGCCAGGGATTACATCACATCGCTTTCCAAGTTGATGATATTATCCATACAATAGATGAAATGAAGCAGCGCGGGGTTGTAATGCTCAATGAGGAGCCGATTCAAACCCATGGTATGAAGGCCGCATTTCTACACCCGGATTCTTTCTGTGGCGTTCTCATCGAACTGATTGAAGGATCTCCAAGATGGGTTAATGCCAGCCCGCTACCACTGGAATTACAATCGCCAGCCTCAAGCAGAGGAGTCGGTGCTGAGGGGTTGTTGTCCATCGGGATTATGGTTGAAGATGTTGCCTCAGCTGCCGAAATATACTCAAATGCCTTAGGCACCAGTCAGTCAAACACATATACCTCAGATGAATGTTTGACTGAATCTTGCACTTTTAGGGTTGGAAATGTTGACTTAAAATTGATCCAAATACCAAAAAAAGGAGCTGAAACGAATCTGTTTTTTAAGCAAAACAGACCGGGGCTTAATCATCTTGTTATTAAAGTTGAAAATCTTAGGCGCTCCCTTGAATTTTTAAAAAAGCATGGAATTGGTTTTGAATGCGATCACATATTCTCTGCTGCTCCTATCCCAGTTATCGCCTTGAATCCCGAAGAATTTGGTGGTATCCCTATATTACTGAAAGACAGTATTATGAATTAATAGCATATAAGTCAAATGATTCAAAAAAGGACATTAAATTGAAACAAAAAAATACCCGGGATAATCTGATAAAAACCGCCATCAGCCTCTTTGCCAAAAATGGATATGCGGACACCTCCATACGGGCAATCGGTTCCAAGGCAGGGATTAGCACTTCAGTGCTCTATCACTATTTTAATAACAAACAAGAAATTCTTTTCGAGGTAATAAACGCCTCGTCTATAGAACTTAGTCAGGAATTGACAAAAATTAAGACACAGTATTCAGACCCGCTTGAATGTTTGAGACAAATGCTTATGACTCACATGGTTCACTTCAGCCTTAAACGCAATGAAGAAACCAAAATAATGGCTTCCGACAGTCATTTTTTGCAAGGTGAAAATCGCCTTGCTATCCGAAAAATTTTGAGTGAAATTTATGAGATATACAATGCTCAACTCAAGGCGATTGCCGAGAAAGGTCTGATTAACGATGTCGACCTAACAGTCGTGGTTTTTAGTATCTTTGGCCTTATCAGTTCATTTTACTCATGGTATCGAGAAAATGGACGTCTTTCAAAAGAAGAAATCGCCCAAAATATCATGGACATCCTCTCCTATGGTATATTTAAGCATAAAAAATGAATCTATAGAATTACTTCTATTTTAAATAAGGAGGCAAAAAATGCAGGTCTTAGGTGATATTCCACGTCTTAACGCTCGTCGTTATCCCCATAAAAATGCCCTGGTTATGGACAACCAGCAACTGACTTTTAAACAGATCAATGATAGAGCCAACAGGCTTGCACACGGACTCATCTCCTTGGGAGTTGCTCCTGGCGACCGGGTAGCTCTGTTGGCAGAGAACTGTATCGAATTTGTCATTGTAAATTATGCCGCTGCCAAATGCGGCGCGATTCTGGTTCCCATCAATTTCCATTTTAAAAAAAAGGAACTCATATACGTCGTGAATGATTCAGAACCTTGTGTTCTGTTTTATGGACCGGAATTTCCAAACCTATTGGCAGAGGCCAAGAAAAATTTCGAGCCATCGGTGCTGCTTGTGGCAATATCCAGTGAGAACTTTGATTCGGGTTTGACTATGGATGGGCTTATGAGTGACTGTTCAGTGAACGAAACCGGGGTAGCGGTGGATCCTAATTCCCCTGCTGCGATTATGTATACCAGCGGCACGACCGGCGTTCCTAAAGGTGTTCTCTTTTCGCACAATTCCTACTTAAACCTTTACAGCTCACTGGTGATAGAAGGAGGCATGACAGCAAATGAGACGGTGATGGTCGGGATGCCAATGTTTCACAACGGTGGTCTCAACGGTCAGCTTCAGCCCGCTCTGATGATGGGCAACACGACCGTTATCATGAAGCGGGGTTTTGATCCCGATTACGTTTTGGATGCCGTTGCCCGCTATCGAGTTACTATGGTTTTATGGGTACCTACCCAGCTCGCGATGCTGGCTCACCATCCCAATAAAGACAAATACGATGTCTCAAGCATGCAGAAAATCTGGTATGGATCCTCTCCTATCACCCCTGATATCTTGGCCGCAACTCAAGATTTTTTCAAAGCTGATTTTTACCAGTGGTTTGGCCAGACCGAAACTGGAATGCTTTCGGTTTTAAAGCCAGAAGATCACAAAGACCGCGCTCACTATACCGGCCGAGAGATGTTTAACGCCGAGATGCGTATTGTCAACAAGCAAGGTGATGAAGTAGCCCCGGGCGAGGTTGGAGAAATCATTTCAACCCAAAAGCCTTTAGGTATGCTCGGCTATCACAACAAAATAAAAGCCACTTCTGAAACCATCCGTAATGGTTGGATATATACTGGCGATCTGGCCAGGGCAGAGGAATTAGGCTATTTTACTATCGTCGGCCGCTCCAAAGACATGATTATCAGTGGCGCGGAAAACATTTACCCTAAGGAAATTGAAGATATTATCAGCAGCCATTCTCTGGTTCGGGAAGCTGTTGTTATCGGTATCCCCGATAAAATCTGGGGAGAGTCCGTCTGCGCGGTTTTGGTACCTAAAGAAAATAATCAATTAAGTGAAACCGATATCATTGAATATTGCAGCGCCCGACTGTCTGGATACAAGAAACCAAAAAAAGTCGTCTTTATGGATGAACTTCCAAAGAATGCAGCTGGCAAAGTAATGAAACACATTTTACGTGGACCGTTTTGGAAAGATCAGGGTAGAAAGGTTTGAGGGTGTGAATAATATGGATAATGTATCACCTAAGATTGCTCAATATGTGGCACTGGTACAATTCGAGGATTTGAGCGCGAACGCTGTTTCTTCGGCACGGCGCATTACTATAGATACCCTGGCCGCCAAGGAGTTGGCGCCTTACGGAATTACCTCAAATGCAATTGCCCCGGGAATTGTGGCAACCCCCATTAACCGTTCTATAGAGGCAAAAAACATAATCAAACAATAATATACTTTCGAAAGGTAAAAAATATTGATTAGGCCATTCCCTGTAATTGAGAGCATCCACGCAGTTGCTGTTCCTTTTCCAAATGAGTCCCATCTTATAACCGCCAATCTTTACGCACTCGGCAAAGGACCCATCACTTTGATCGATACCGGACCCAAATTTCCCGGAATATTGGAAACGATAGTGGCACGGTTAAAGATTAAGGGAATACGTATAACTGATATTGAGCGAATTATTATCACCCACGGTCACATCGATCATTTTGGTTTGGCGCTCAGCATCCAAAAATTGGCCGGACACGCAATGCAATGTTTCATCCATGCTGCAGATCTGTGGAAATTATCCCGCCAAGACATCCAAAAAGAATTTTGGAGCCGGGAAGCGGATGATTTCATCACCCGAGTCGGTATACCATTAAACAAGATTAAAACAATAAAATCCCGATTCTCCTTTTTAAAAACACTATGTGATCCGGTTGAAGACGTACTACCGATGGAAGACGGAGATGAGTTCTGTGGAAACGGCTATCATCTTGAGGTCGTCCATACCCCAGGGCATTCTCCCGGGGCATGTTGTTTTTTTGAATCGGAAAATAAAATTTTATTCAGCGGGGACCATGTCATCAAGCATATCACCCCGAATCCTTTGGTAGAATTAAACCGAAATCAGTTGAGAAATCCAAATTACCAAAGTTTGAAGTCATATCTCGATTCACTGGAAAAGATAATGAAATTGGATGTTCGATGGGTGTTCCCAGGGCATGGAGAATATATGAATGGTTTGAAAGATATTATTACCAGTTACAAATGCCACCACCGTCAACGACAAGAGAAGGTACTGCGGGCTATTAAAGAAAAACCACGTTCTGTTTACGCTTTAATCGACAAAATATTTCCGGTATTGCCGGATAGTGAACTGTTTCTGGCCTCCTCCGATATTTGGGCTCATCTCGAAATACTGCTCAATGATGGACAAATAACTCTGAAGGATTCTGGTCCACCGGAAATTTACCAGGCCATATAGTTTTTTGGTGCAAATGGCCGACCATCGGGAAATTTTCCGAATATTGTGTCATCTTTTATGAGTTTTGCCCATTCCCTTGAAAAACACGATCCTATTTTTTCCCGGTGGCTAATTTAAATTATAGTTTTAAAAATTTAATTCTCTCCAGAACTTTCTTTAAAATTACATAATATCAAAGTGAACCTCTCTAAGAAAAGTCGAAACATGGTCAAGCCATTTTGGAGTAAAATATTCGAAAGGATTGTTGTTCCCAGTGTAGTAACAAAGCGAGCGTTTTGTCTATAACGACTCAGGATGAAGCTGTTTTTTAGGGTGTTCACTGGCATTCGTATGGCTCAGTCCACACAAAATATGGGAAACCCCACATGTGGTATATAAAGTTTTTTCAGCATTGAATTTTTGATTCAATTTTATGACCCATAACCGCTGTCATAAGCCATTTTT
>JAHJDU010000354.1 GCA_018812385.1 Pseudomonadota bacterium | reverse complement strand
CAGTCGCCTCCATGTTAAAATTTATTGATCATGAATCATTTTTTTAACATGATAGCAGTTTTTTTACCCAGGATAAAAAGTCTCGATTTTACGTTGCCAAAGTCTCGATTTTACATTGCCACAAACAGGCCAAACAAAGATTTCATAACGTTGGGAATCAAAACTATTCCTAAGCCAAATCCACCAGCACCTATAATGGTGTATAAATACATGAATTTTATCCGACCAAAATGGATTTTATTTTTTTTTGGCATATTCTTACCTCCTGGCTAATTTAAAGATTCAAACATGGTGTTCATTAACAATTCGCATTCAGCATGACAAAAGAGTGGGGGTATCGAAAAAAAGTTTCTTAGAATCATTTAGCAAAATAGGAAATGAAATTCAATTTATTTGTTATAAAGGGCGAGTGGCAGTAATTTGAGTTTGAATCTAAAATTTATCAGATTGTTTCCGAGCTTACCCAGTTTGTTTCTGAAAAAAAATAATAACGCCTTGTCCGGGTCCCCCGGCGGCGTGAGAGTCTCTATAAGATAACAAATTAGATAAAATTCTAAAAAACACTTGACCTCCCACATTGAATTTCATATATATAAAGAAGTTTATATTATAAACTTCTTTATAATTTGTTATGGAGGCGAAAAATGGAAACAGTATCCAACAATCAGATTGAAAAACTGATCGAGGACATTTCTTCGATAAAATTGGCAATCAGCCAGAACAAGAAACTGATTCGGCTGATTCTTTTACCGACACATTTTAAGTGGTCGTATCTGTTATTAGGTTTCAGCCTGATTTGTTTTTCCCTGGTCTTCAATGTATTAATAGAGCATTACGGTAGTTTTAGCAGTATACCCGACGGCTATAAAAGGGCTGTCTACTTCGTAATAGTGTTGGATTTGATTCTGACTGGTGTTTTCAGAATACATATAACAGCACCTTCATTGCTGAAGATTGACAAGCGATTCACCCTGACCTTTGCTATTAAGGAAATATTTTCTTTCGGTATCATGCATGTTTTTTCCCCGTTGTTGATATTAGTAATTTTTGTGGGCATATTTTTGGAAGAGCGCAACGCCTCCTATTACCTTATTCCTACAATATCCATAAGTATGGGCTTGCTGCACAATTATATTGGCAGTATAACGCGTCTCTGGCAATGGCTTATCTGCGGATATTGGTTTATTGCGACTGGACTTTATCTGTTGCAGTTTGGGCCTGTATCAATTCCTTTCGCAGTTTCAATATCGCTGGGGTGCGGCTGCATATTGCTTGGTGTAATTGGCTTGGTTCCCCAAACGTTGAAAAAGGTTTAAATACGTGGCAATCATAGATAGAATCATCCACGAACGGGCCCGTCTGTTTATTTTAATCTATCTGGCCAGCAATGAAAAAGAGGAAATCAGCTTTAACGAACTTCTGGAGAAGTTGGAATTCAGTTCCGGCAATTTATCGATCCAGTTGAAAAAATTGAAGGAAGTCAAATACCTGGCAATCAGCAAAACGTTTAAAGACAACAAACCGTATACCACGGTTTCGATTACCCCGCAGGGTTTAACCAATTTGAATCGTTACGTTGAGGAGATGGAAGAGATAATCAAAACATTTAAAAAATAGGCTACAGGTCCTCTCAAAAAAGCCTTAGTAAAATAAGATAAGTTTTTATCAAATTGGACACCTGAAATATTTTTACTGCTCAACAAAAAATATCCTATTTTTAATATTCACCGGGCCTTCCATCGTTAAGATTACCAAATCTATCTGTGATTTTTCAGGATGGTGGAATTGCTCATTTTTTCAGAAATTGCTTGAAGAATTCAATGGTCATGACTTGTATTCATAGTCTGGATGCTTTAAAAATTTTATACAACCCCATATATGGTATATGGAGATTTTTCAGCCTTGGATTTTTAATTCAATTATATAAACCAAGGACATCATCTTCGGGCATTATCCCTCATTAAACGATATATATATTTTCTTAAATTCCAATCAGGGTCAAATAATATGGCCGATTAATGAAGAAAAATACTCAATTAGTCAAGGGGATGGGTTTTTTTAAGGGGCCTGGGAAAGGAAAGAAGTGCCATATTCCCTGCCAGGAAGAAAAAAAAAGGATCAGGTTGATGAAGGAAAGGTCCATGAATTTTAAGAGCAATCCTTCCCTTGTCAGGATGGCAGGCATGACAGCCCAGGCACTCATATCCGCGCCACAGGTATAAAGCAGGGCAATGCCGAGTCCGGCCTGCAGGATCAGGACAAGCACGGCAGGGGGAGTTTTTTTAAGAAAGATCCCTGCCCCTGTCCAGGCAAAAATAGACAGGGGCATCAGGATGGATGTGTTGATCCTCATGTCGATCCATACAAAATGGCTTAACCCAAGGCTTAAGATCAACCCTGAAACCATTCCGGAATAGATCAGGAGGATCAGTTTTTTTGTTTTATTTAACAGCAAGGGTGATGATGACCCGGGTGCCGTCGGGAGGCAGAATGTCTTTGTTTCCCCTCATGGTCACTTCTTTTCGTTTTTCAATGGCACCGTAGGTATAGACTGAATTGCTGACAACCCCGACCGGACAGGAGTCAAAGCATAAAAGGCAGCCGGTATGTTTTTCCATGGCATTTTTAAGATTGCCGCCGAATTTCATGACAATGGGGGCCTTATTGGACTCAATAATGATTTCATCAATGGTATAGCTGCGTTTTGCGCCTTCCCAGGTGACACTTACGGCAAATTCCTGTCCTTCGACACGGGTGGTTTCCTTGTTTCCAAGGGTCATATTGTTGCCGGGGACAGCATTGATTTTCATAAGGGCTTCATAAAATTCATGGTGCGGGACAAATCCCCTGAAAACCGATTTTTCTCCATTGCTTCCATCTGCAAAAACCGCAAAATGCCGGGTTTCCTGGAAAAGGTATTTTCCGTTCACTTCAGCCAGAAACGAGACGGTTCTTTTGTCTTTATCAAAAATAACAGGGTGTTCCGGTGTCAAGTCCATGGGGCCTGCAAAAGCCGTCATGGCATAAAAAAAAATTAGACCTGCAATACATAAAAGTTTTTTCATCATATTCCTTTCTTTGTTTTTATCTTTTTATAAATAACCGGGATCAAGGACACCATGACCATCAGCACAAGCCCGATAATGAATTCTTTGGAAAGCTTTCCCTTTAAAAGATCCGGAAGTGAGCTTGGAAACACAATAAATGCAATGCAGCCGGGCAGCATACAGATAAATGTTGCAATGATGTAATGGGTAAATTTGATCCGTGTCAATCCAAAGGCATAATTTAACAGGTTGAACGGGAAAAGAGGGATCAGTCGTGTCAGGGCAACCACCTTCCACCCCTGCTTTTCAACATTGTCCTGGAATTTGATCCATTTCAACCCCGTTAGCTTTGATTCAAGAAACCCGCCGGATATGTATCGGGAGATCAGAAACGCAACAGCCGCGCCTGTTGTTGCACCTAAAATGGTATAAATGACACCCCACAGGGGGCCGAACAGGATACCACCCACAAGGGAGATGGGAAGACCGGGCAGAAAAAGAGCCGGTGCAAGAGAATAAATCAGCATGTAAATGATGGGGGCGGCATTTCCGCTTTCCTGTACAAATCGGCTTAATTTTTCCTGATCAAGATATTCATGGATTCCGGCAGCTCTCATCCCTGCAATGGCAGCCAGGATGGCGAGGGCAAGGAAAAGCTTTGGTCCCAGGCGGTTTTCCTTTTTTGCATCTGCCGTAAAAAGTCTTTCCCTGGTGGTTGCTGCCGGAATTTTTTTCAGATCGCGTTTCACTTTCAGCCGGTTCAGATAGGTGAACGGGGCTTTGGAAACCTTTGCTTTTCCTTTCAGGGCATTATCCGGATCAAACACAAGGTCAAGGACGTGAAAGGCATCAGCCTTTTTGGACAGGTGGTTTACGCACCCGGCACAATAGGTGACAATTTTATGGGGAAGGGCTTCCGTTGCTCTTTTATCTGCCCACCCGGCTGCAAAACCGGGGGAAACACAGCCGACAGCCCCACCTTCACCACAGCAGAAAGTGTCCTTTCCGGTATGGGCAGTTTCCATGATATCAAGTCCACGGGCCTGGACAAGGGACCGGACACTCTCATGAATATTTGTTTTATTCCTTACCGGGCAGGGGTCATGGAGGGCGATGCTGCCTGCCAGTTTGTGGTCATCGAGCCCATGCCGGGCCATGACATCATAAACGGTTTCAACTTTTAGCGGGTCTCCAAATGTACTGAAAATTTTGTAGCAATTGGGACAGGCCACAATCACTTTTTTTATGGAGTTTTTGAGAAGGAATCCCTTCATCTCGGAAAACATGAGGTCAAAATAATTCTGCCGCCCAAGATCGTGGGAAGGCTTGGAGCAGCAGTCAAGAACCATTCCCATGCCGGGATCATGCTTTTTCAGGTAATCATAAGTTTTTTGGGTTGCGTCGGGACGGGTCCCGGTCAGGGTGCAGCCGGGGAAAAAAACAGTGTCACAGGCTTCAGGCAGGCTGTAATAAGTGTATCGTTTAGACGTTCCTTTTTTTTCGTAATCTAACGGCCCCTGGTAAATTGAAAAATCAACAAGACCGGCATTTACCGCCTGCTTTCTGAAATCAAGGAACATGTTATCCGGGTCAAGGCCTTTGGGGCAGACCGATGTGCACAGCCCGCAAAGGCTGCATTCAAAGGCAATCATCCGCCATTTGTCAGGGTCTGTCTCATAATGCCGGGCAATGGTTCCCGGATTTCCATAGGTCGTAAGGAAAGCACATTCCTTCTGGCAGATGCCGCATCCATTACAGGTGCCCATCATGGATCGGATTCTTGAACCCTGAACGCTTAAATTTTCAATCCCTGTTGAATCTTTGAACATATCCGTCCCTTAGTATAGTTTGACGGTTTATTATTTAGGGAAGAATGCCTGAAGAGTCAAAGTGATAGTTTCAATGAAAAATTGGATTCTTATTGGCAAAACTGATAGTGCTGCAGAAAACCTTTTAAGAGAAGATTTATCACCTAGATGAATGATCTGATTTTATTAACCGACATTCCCTCAAATGTTCAAAAAGCATCTGTAAAACATGGCTTGAATAAGGCGAAGATATAAAAAGCATATCTGGACAAAAGCGCTGGCAAGACTTGAACAGGTATCTGACAAGGTTTTTCACGAGGTCACCCAAATGGTCACGAATCGCTCTATTTGTCGGAAATACAAGGATTTGTATTTCCGACAATCTGTCTCAAATCAAATTGTGAACCAAAAGTTCAAGATATTTTTCATGATTATTCTTTTACAATCAAATCACAAATAAGTTTAAAAACGTCTGAAAGTCTT
>JAHJDU010000353.1 GCA_018812385.1 Pseudomonadota bacterium | reverse complement strand
GCAATATTGGTAATAAGAACCATTGCTTCTGCTCGCAAAACTTCTTTTTCAATAACTTTAAGAACCTCATCATCAGGTTGATCTTGTTCAGATATGATATCATCAACTGATTCTTCTGATGCCCATAGTGGTTTACTATTTATGGTAAGTTCTTCAAGAATTTCTTCTGAATTCTTAAAATCAACCAAAAGCTGTCTAATCTCATCAATCCTATCAAAACCACCTTTCCCAATTTCTTCTTTTAAAAAAACATCATGGGATTTTTCAATTACCTTATATTTATCCTGTGTACTTAAAAAGGCGATTTTTTTTTCAAATTGCTTTGTGGCCAGAATATCAACGGTTCCATCCTTTTCCATACAATAGCAGCCATACTCCTCACCCTGGATATATTCCTGGATAATAGCCCAGCGATCATACTCAAGAATTTTTTCAACAAGATCTTTAATTGTTCCATGGTTTTGTTTGTAACACTGAAACATCATCGTATAAATACTTGAGCCCAGGGAATTGGGTTTGACAATAATCCGTTGATTTTCAAAGGCTGTAAAAGCCTTTTCCAACTCTTCCACACAAGTGATATACACTGTGTTTGGAATTTTAATATCTGAATAATTTGTACCCACAAATTGATTCAGATGAAATTTACTTCTACAAATACCAAAACTCAAGGACGAACCAAAAGTACCTTTAAGTGCATAGTTCTGGGCTATGCTTGTAAATCGTCCGTCTATTCCTATGGATCCATCACAAATAAGGTAAACAAATTCATTATTTTCCTTGATCATGGAAAAGGCATCCATAAGGCTATAAGAAGTTGTACTTTCAGAATTAAAATAAAATTCAGCTGGTTTTTTTAAATCAACTGAAGAAACCACCACTTTACCATTTCGTTTTATGTAGTATATACTTGACAACTCAATGTCTTCAGCAGTTCCTGCCGATTGTATATCTAAATAGAAATTTTTAAAACTGAAAATACTGACATCATGTTCTGCATATAGACCACCAAATACCGCTGCAATTTTTTTTGGATATTGTATTTCCAATTCCATTTTGCTTCCTATTTAATAGAAATAATTAAATTTTCATTCTGCGACTTCAATTTCATTATAAATCTCATCTGCTGCACTGAGAATATCCACAGACGGATTAAAACCAATTTTTTCAGCCTCAGCAATATTGATTGCTATTTTGGGAGGGTCTTCAAAAATTTGAACCAGGTCACCCGGAGCAGCACCATTAAAAACCTTTGCAATTGTTTCAGCATGAAACATGGATATATATTTGTAATTTGCCTGGGAAATACTCATGAGAACGCCATGTTTTACTTCATTGGATCCGCCTTGGGAGAATGTTGGAATTTCCTTTTCATTTAATGGTTTCATTAACTGAGGAAGACTTTTTAAGGTTACCCCGGTCTGTACCGTAATATATACTGCATCCACTTTTTGGGCCAGTTTCTTATGACATTCTACAGTCATATCTATCAATTTCTGCCCCTCCACTTTATCTGGTAAAAGACATTTTTCTACTTTAAATCCCAACTGGGATGCCATTGCCTCAATATCTTCTACAGCAGCATAGCTTCGACCTGCAACAGTATCAATGTATGCAATCCCTAATTTTTCAAACCCCACGATATCATGGAAAAGACTGATTTGTCTTTGGAAACGTGTAGGATCAACCCTTGCATGAACATGACTAAACCCTGAATCTTGTTCGCTATTAATTATTTTCGCCTGAATGGGATTACTTGTGGAACATACAATGGTTGGCACGGAATGCTCATTGTTTGCCAAATCCTGCCCTGCCCAGGTACCATTGGCAATTATAAGATCAATATCTTTTTTATTGTTCAGTCGTTTTATGATTTCTGATTTATTTTTCGTTCTCAACTCACTTTTCCAGCCAGAAGACCAATATGCATTATCAACAAATTCAATATAGTCGCTTTTAATATTTTTAGAAATCCAATGCCAGAGTTTGGAAGAATCATTTGGGTCTTCAAAATCGGGGATATTAATTTGTTCGATCCACCCGAGCTCGGTAAGACTTCCGACAATGCCTTTGAGTATAGTCGGATACATTGAATATTTTCCGCCTTCAAGATAGCCAATCTTATATTTTTGTGTATTATTTTTTTTAATTGGTTTTATATTGAATTTGTCAGCAGCAAAAGAATATTGAATGAAGCTCAATAAAATGAAAAGAATTAATAATAATGAAAATTTATTTTTACCCAT
>JAHJDU010000352.1 GCA_018812385.1 Pseudomonadota bacterium | reverse complement strand
GACGGAGTTGGAAAAAATGGAAATGGCACCATGGGATTCTTCAAAAAATGCTCTTAAACGGTCTGTTTGTGATTTGATTGCCAGCATGACAGACCGGTATGCTTTAGGGCTTTATTCCAAAATTTTCCTTCCCAAACCTTTGGTCTGATTTTCTCAAATGACAGACACCCATTTTAAAGCACTTAAAACCCTTTACAATGATATGGATAAAACCTGGGACAAGATTGCTGCCGACTATAATTTCATTTGCAACGGGTGTAAAGACAATTGCTGTACCTCTTTGTTTTTCCACCATACCTATATTGAAAAAGACTATTTGTGCCACGGCTTTAATAAACTTGATCAGGACCGGAAAAAAACCATACTGACCCGGGCAGATATCTATGTTAAAAAGACTTTTTCTGAAAACTTAAAAACAAAGGCTTTAAAAATTATCTGCCCGGTAAATGAAAATGGCCAATGCCTTTTATATTCCTTTAGGCCAATGATTTGCAGACTTCACGGGCTGCCCCATGAACTCTGCAAACCCGGGGCTGAACCCATCAAAGGCCCTGGTTGTGATGCAGGGTTATTTGATGAAAAACCACATATCAAATTTGACAGAACACCATTTTATAAACAAATGGCGCAAATAGAGAAGAAATTTCGACAGGACTTCAATAAAACCGATAAAATAAAAGAAACAATTGCACAAATGCTGATTTAACAATAATATTTTAATTGTTTGTTGGCATACACCCTTTAAAACCGAGGCAGATGGTTTTTTATACCAAAAACTAATTTTGTGTAATTTCGACAAAAAAGGAATTCAATGAAAATAGAAGAAGAAAAAATTGTCACCATCGGGGGTGTAAGTGGGCAATTCATATTATTATCCGGATTAAGGGATTTGGAAAATACACACACAACAGCCATAGTCTCCATGGTGGATTCAGGCGGCAGCACCGGCAGATTGCGGGATGAACTTGGAATCCTGCCACCCGGGGATATTTTAAAATGCATCCTTGCCTTGTCACCCTATCAGGCTGCCGGCCGCTGCATTATGTTAAAACGATTTAAAAAGGATCGCCGCCTGGCAGGCCATAGCGCCGGTAACATGCTTTTAACAATGCTCTCAAGATATACAGGGGATTTCCCTGCAAGTGTTGCTGCCCTTTCTGAAATACTTGAAGTGGAAGGCACCATCCTTCCCGTTACCATAGACCGGGCAACTCTGGTTGCAGAGCTGACGGACGGAAAAAGAATCTATGGTGAAGAAGCCATTGACCTTCCCCGGGGAACACAGCGCGAACAAATAAAAGATGTTTTCCTGGTTCCCCATCACCATGCCTCAATTTCTGTATATCCCCCGGTTTTAGATGCCATTGACAAGGCTGACTATATTTTTATAGGGCCAGGCGACCTGTTTACCAGCATTATCCCCAACCTGATTGTTCCAGGGGTACAAGAGGCCCTGCAAAATACATCTGCAAAGATTTATTTCTTCATTAATATTATGACAAAATTTGGAGAGACCCACAATTTTTCAGGAAAAGATTTTGTTATCAAACTCGAGGAGTGTCTCGGACGTATGATTGATGGCTTTATTGGCAACGCTACAAAACCCATACAAAAGGTACTTGATATCTATTCCGAACAAAAATCAGATTTTGTTCATATTGATATGACAGACCCTTTCTGGGATCATCGCAACCTGCACCTGACCGATGTTTTGGATACCAATGCAATGATTGCCCGACATGATCCGGAAAAGCTTAACAAAATTATCATAGAAATCATATTTGGATAATTTTCTCCAGAAAAAATATTCGGTTACCAGGGCCAGTCACCAGGCCATTTGATCTGGCTACCCTTACTTTTCAGCTACCTGTTCAATATTGAAACCTTGGGGCAAATATGTATTCAAAGCTCAAACTTTTATTGAAATAATCATTGGCACAATATGTAGCGGTTGAACCAGTCTTAAAAAGATGGATTGATGATGGTGAAAAAATTTAAGATTGTATCAGTTTCTTGAAATGTTCAATAACAGCATTATATTCGGTGTCAATTTCTAATTGGACAATTTTTTCTCGGGAAAGGAGCATTCTGAAATTGATAGACAGGAAATACCAGCATATTGTTTTTGCGTTTTTTATGGCGCTTTTGATGTCTTGCCTGATGTCGCTTGTTATTAGTATTTTTAATGTCGGGTTTGCAAATAACATTTTGTATATCTGGCTTAAAGCATGGTCATTTGCTTTTACGATTGCTTTTCCAGCCGTAGTTATCGTTTCACCAGTCGTAAGAAAACTGGTGAGCATAACATTGAAACAAGAGAATCATGACATTTAGCAGGACAGTTTGTGGATTGATTTATCATCAGCGCCTGGTAATTTTAAATGGAATCACCTTTGCAGTGCTGAATTTAAACAATCCCTTTGGGCATGGGGGGGATGTTTTCCCCGGCAAGTACATATCCGCCGTCAAGCCTTAAAACACTTCCGGTCATGTAGGGGGCATCCTTGATGAGAAACAGGCAGGCCTTGACCGCATCTTCTATGGTTCCTGTCCGTTTCAACAGGGTGTGATCAATCAAAGATAGTTTTTCCTCTTTAGTTAGAACCTGGCTCCATCCCCGGGTATCTTTTGCATGCCGGGTATCAAAAATGCCCAGCATGATTTCATTGACCTTGATATGGGGCGCACCCAGCCGGGCCCAGGTTTCTGTCAGACTTGAAACACCCCTGTTGGCAGCAGCATACCCATCATTAAAAACCAGTGCGGCAGGACCGGATCGTCCCACAATCCCTGCAATGGAAGATATATTGATGACCACGGCTTCCCTGGCTTTTTTCAGCAGGGGAAACACAGAAGAAAACACCCATTGTTTAGCCTTAAGCGTGGTTTCAATTTCAAGATCCCATTGATCTTCAACATATTCACCATGAACAGTGGGCCAGCCTCCACGTTCAATATTATTAATCAGGATATCCAGGCGGCCATATTTTTCTTTAATGGACAAAGCAAGCCTTTCAATATCTTTAATCTTGCACAAATCAGCTGTTATGATCATGTGTTCGGCTCTGGATGCCAAAAAATCTGTTTCCATACTCTCAAAAGCGTCCTCCCAGTCATGCCTGGTTAAAACAAGTTTTGCACCTTCATTGGCAAGGGCAATACCAATTCCTTTACCGATTCCTTTAACTGCCCCCAGGACCAGGGCAACTTTTCCTTTAACCTGCATGAAAGCTATTCTCCAAATATAATGTTTACACCAAACAGCATATATTTTACCCAGTTAAGGCCAAGGTTCAGCAATGCTTCATCATCTGCTTTGATCTTCCTTAAGAGGTCATCAGGGACATTCATATCTTCTGTCATTATTTTTCCTTTTGTCCATCTGGACACTAATTAGTGTTTGAACGAAAACTCACCCATCTACTGCGTTGCTGCAAAATCCTGAAATCCTCATGTACAGTAGTACACTCCGGTTTCAAGATTTTTTGCGCCT
>JAHJDU010000351.1 GCA_018812385.1 Pseudomonadota bacterium | reverse complement strand
ATTGCATTGGGCTGATTCCAGGAGAAGGGGTATTTTGTTTTCCTCGTAATCAAGGGGGTGGCCCTTCCATTCAATGGCCGGGATCTCCTGGATGCCTTTTTCCTGGAACGCTTCGCAGCGGTGGTTGCCGTCCAGGATTATGGTTGCCTGGGTTGTTTTGTTGCCATCTGCTTCCGGATAGTTGAAGACCCTTTGAATCTTAATTGGCGGAAATTGAGCGCCGATATCAAGGGCTTCAACATAGGCGTTGATGGTTTGCTGACTTTTGGCGCTTCGGGGGTAGATGGATGGGTCCCAGGTCAGGTCTTTTATTTTTATGGGTTTCATAAGTTAATTAATGGTGAAAGTTCATTTATGAGCAAATCCCCATGAAAATGAGAACCCGAATTCCTCTGTTCCGCCTAGCCGAACTGCGGCAAGGAAAGCTGCGGCGCACCATTTTTTCATGCCTGCTTTGGTTATTAGATCACTGTAGAAATTGTCGTCTGCCTGTTTTCTTTCGATATCATTTCCCGGGTCTCCATAGGCATAGCAAAGATCATGGGGCAGGCAGCACTTGTATGTGATATCTTTTATGCGGTCTTCCACGGTGGAAAAATCAATGCCGCTTGTGCCGTCGTCATGGCCTGTGGAAAGTGATACAAATCTTTGAAACATGGTGTGCAGTTTTCTGCATGCTTCAAGAAAGGTGTCTGCATTGTTACGCTTAACTATTTCGGGCGAGTGTTCATATTTAAAGCTCCATTCAAGATAAGGCAGATCTGGCAGCACGGCTACTGATATTACGGGGTCTGACCCCGATAAGTGTTTGTTTTTATGGAAGAATCGTTCCAATTGAGGGTGTTTTTTGCTCTTAGGGCCTGCTTTTTGGGGGCAAAAACAGCATTGTAAGAATTTTGAGATTAACAGTGACTGGCTATAGCTCCGCCCCTTCGGTTACAGTGCCATATCTCTGTAATAATTTTAAAATGCGGGTGTTGCGTTTCTTCAAACTCACAAGTTGAATATATTTCTTAATACAGATTTTATAGTCTCCAGTTCAAATTCAGTCAATGTTCCCAACTTCCTGATTATGTATTTCTTTTCGATCGTTGCCTGTTTGCCGAGCCTGACGAATGATTCAGCAATAAGACCGCTCCGTCTCCACTCAACGATTTTATAATCAGCCCCAGTGATATATTCCTGCGTGGTTACCCTTGCCACAAGGATGTCCAGATCACCTGCATCATAAATTACGAAAGCAGGTCTTTTGGATATGCCCCGCAAATCAGTATGAGGGAAGCCGACCAACACAACATCGCCAAAGTTATAGGCTGTCATAGATGTCGTCCTTTTCAGAGTAACCTTTCATAAATTGTGACATCGCAAAATTGTTCCACATGGTATCCTCATCTTCGAGTAGAAGCATAACCCTGACTTTTGACTCTCCGGATAGTTTGCCCATCAGGTTCTCAGGAATAGACAGATGTCCATCCGGTAATATCTCAGCTAAATACTCATAAGCTTTCATGTTTTGCCTCCTTTAGAATATTTGACGGATTTGACGGGTTTGACGGGGTCTGACCCCGATAAGTATTTATTTTTATGTGAGAATCGTTGCAATTGGGGGTGTTTTTTCCTCTTAGAGCCTGCTTTTTGGGGTCAAAAACAGCGTTTTAAGGATTTTGTATGGAGTCATTATTTCTTTTTTGCTATTAGCAAGGTTCTTCCGATGGTGCCGAGGATGCGTTTGTCCTGCATTTTCTGTACCTGGTTCCCGGTCAGGCGTTCCGTGGACAGGGGGCATTCTATGCGAAAGATTGTTTTCCATCCCGTTTCTGAAAGAAGTTTGTGATAATCAAATATTGTGATTGCTTTATCAGGTTTTTCTTCTGCAGCTGGTGTGGATTCAAAATCGCGCCAGTCAGCATTGAGAAAAGCCAGGGTTGTTGTTGGTTTGCCGGCTTTTGGTGGCTCTGGGGTAGATGGATGGGTCCCATGTCAGGTTTTTGATTTTTATTGGTTTCATAGGTTAATCAATGGTGAATTGGGAATGGTGAATTGGGAATGGTGAATGGTGAATGGTGAATGGTGAATTGGAAAGCCTGGCTGTATTATGACTTGTCATCGTGAGAAAATTTTT
>JAHJDU010000350.1 GCA_018812385.1 Pseudomonadota bacterium | reverse complement strand
GAAGAAACAGCTATGAGAATTTGGCGGCAGTTCCGGCTTTTAATCAGATCAGGATGGAATTGAAACAATTGTAAAAGTGCTTTGTGGAATATCGAAAAAGAAACTTTTAATCAGACCAGGATGGAATTGAAACTGACAAATTAGCAAACCTTAAAGCAGGGCTCATCAAATTGTCAATATCTGGATTTCGGATATTCGAGTTCGGCAGAAAATAAATAGAAACAGCATTATCATCAAACTCAGCCATCTTGGCCCCAGGAAAAGATCTCAGAAACAACAGTGGGAATAAATCAACAAAGAATTTTTCAAATTACCAATAATACCAGTGTCGGTAATATTGGTAATTTACTTTCCCAGGGTCATGACATGGAATACATTGCCAGACATCACCACATGGACCTTGCACTTGTCTGGGCCTTAAGATTAGAAGGAAAGGTGGATACCTTTCTTTTAATCAGACCAGAATGGGGTTGCAACATTAGATTTATTTTGCAATTTATATGCGTTAGCCCTGCTTTTTAGGCAGTCATTTGCTTGACATCAACAGCCGGCTGTAATATTTTAGAACGTTATTTCGAAGGGATAAAAGCAATGACCGATACGCATGAACAAGAAAAAAAACAATTTAAAAGACTGTTTCAACAACAGGGTGTTGACAAGCTTACCTCAAGGTCTCAGGTTTTGGAAGCGTTTTTAAAACTTGAGCATCATGTAACTATCAAGGATATCCTGGCACAGCTTGGAAAAGATAATATACAGCTTGATGAAGGGCTCGTATTAAACAGTATGGAGCTTTTGTGCATGTTCGGATTTGCAAGCAAAATAGAGTTTGATGACAAAGAAACCCAATATGAGCACAGACATCTTGGGTTGCACCATGACCATATGGTCTGTACAAAATGCGATAGTATACTGGAATTTAAGGATGAGGAGATAGAAAGGCAACAACTCAAGGTGGCAGAGGTTTATGGGTTCCACATGCTTCAGCATAAAATGGAAATATATGGTATTTGTTCCAAGTGTATGGAAGAACGAAATACTGTCGTATCTCTTCACAAGGCAAAACAGGGTGAAAAACTGATTGTAAAAGACTTTGAAGCCGGGAAAAATATGCAGTTGCGGATTTCTTCAATGGGGCTTAAAATTGGGGATCCCATTGAAATTGTCTCTGTTGGCTTTGGCGGCCAGATGGTGATTGCAACCCGGGATAACCGTCTGGTTTTAGGTGCGGGAATGGCAGAAAAAATAAGGGTTCAACCCCTTGACCAGATAAAAACTTCAAGACAGGATATAAACAAAGAATCCAGGGATATTTCAGACCCCCCCTTATTGCTCAGCCAGATGAAAACAGGTCAGGAAGGAATTATCCGAAAGGTTTCAGGAGAAAGTACTTTAAGGCGCAGACTGCTTGAAATGGGAATCAACAGAGGGTCAGCAATATATGTTGAAAAATATGCACCTTTGAAAGACCCAATTGAACTGGTTATCAAAGGATACCATATATCACTTAGGGTTGAGGAAGCTGCAAATATTTTTGTTGAAAATGTTAGATTTAAAAAAAGATGATATGAATAAAAAATTAACTATCGCCCTTGCGGGCAACCCCAATAGCGGCAAAACAACCATATTTAACAACCTCACAGGCGCCAGGCAGAAAGTGGGAAACTGGCCGGGCGTAACTGTGGAGAAAAAAGAAGGAAAGTTAAAGCATAAAGAATATGACTTGAGTATTATTGATCTTCCGGGGACCTATAGTCTTACGCCATTCTCAATTGAAGAGATTACAGCAAGGGATTTTATTTTAAATGAAAAACCAGATATTGTTGTTACTATTATTGATGCCTCTAATCTTGAAAGAAGCCTTTTTCTTGCCATTCAGATACTGGAGCTTGGGCGACCGGCTTTATTTGTGCTGAATATGGCCGACGTGGCAGAAACAAAAGGAATCAGGATTAATGAGAAAAAATTATCCGAGTTGCTGGGATTGCCCGTTGTCTTTACCATTGGAAATAAAAACAAAGGGATTAATACTCTTGTTGAGGCAGCTATTGAGGAAGTTAAACAGTTTGATGAAGGTAAAAAAAGCCGGGATATCAGATATAGTAATGAGATCGAGGCCTGTATTTCAAAGGTTGAAACCCAAATTATTCAAAGTGCAGAGAATATCGATGGTGCGCTTAGATGGAATGCAATTAAAATTCTTGAAGATGATAAGATCGTTAAGGATAAATTCCAAAATATTTTATCTGGTGAATCAATAAAGATTTTTCAGACAGCAGAAGCGTGTCGTAAAAGAATTTATGACTTGTTTGAGGATGATTTTGAGATTGTACTGACCGATGACCGGTATGGGGTTATTGCAGGGATTATAAAAGAGACCATAACCAATCTTGTCCGCAAACGGATTGATATGTCACGAAATATTGATCTGGTACTGACAGATAGATTTTTTGGAATCCCCGTGTTTGTTTTTTTTATCTGGGCCATGTTTCAACTGACATTTTCCCTTGGTGCATATCCCATGGAATGGTTAGATGCGGGAGTTGGATTGCTGTCTAACAGCCTTGATAAAGTCATGCCACCCTCCATGGGAAAAGATCTTCTGTTGGATGGTGTCATTGCTGGAATTGGCAGTATTATCATTTTCCTTCCCAATATTCTTATTTTGTTTTTCTGCATTGCCCTTTTTGAAGATACCGGATATATGGCAAGGGCTGCTTTTATAATGGATCGGGTGATGCATACGTCAGGGCTTCATGGAAAATCCTTTATCCCCATGTTAATGGGATTTGGCTGCAGTGTGCCTGCGATCATGGCCACGCGAACTCTGGAGAATGATAAAGACAGGATTTTAACCATCCTTATGACACCTTTTATGTCCTGTTCGGCAAGGCTTCCGGTTTATATTGTACTGGCCGGCAGCTTTTTTGCCGAAAAGGCAGGAACTGTTATTTTTATGCTGTATCTCACAGGTATTGTCATCGCTATTTTGTCCGGCAGGTTCTTAAGAGCGATTTTGTTTAAAGGAGAAGATGCACCGTTTATTATGGAATTGCCTCCGTACAGAATGCCGATGTTAAAAAGCCTTTTGATCCACATGTGGGAAAGAAGCAAAATGTTTTTAAAAAAAATGGGCGGGGTTATTCTTATCGGTTCAATTATCATCTGGGTACTTTCAAGTTTTCCAAGAACAATTTCCTATTCTGCAGATTATGATGGAAAAATCAATGCGCTAAAATCTGATTATTCCCAGAGGATTGCCGCAACGGATGCTCAAGAAGCAGAAGAGTTAAAGCGCCAATTAAATTTAAAAATAAAAAATATAGATAACACAAAAGAACAGGAGCGGGTGTCGAAATCATATATTGGTAAGATTGGGAAAGCGTTAGAGGTATTTTTTGAGCCGATTGGAATTGGATGGCAGGCCAGTGTCGCACTTGTCACAGGTTTTGTTGCCAAAGAGGTTGTTGTCAGTACCATGGGTGTGCTATATGGTGTTGGCAATGACGAAGGTGATGCACTGGAAAAAGCGCTTAAAAAGTCCGGTATGACAGCTCTTTCCGCACTTTCAATGATGATTTTTGTTTTATTATATATCCCTTGTTTTGCAACTATTGTAACCATTTACAAGGAAACTTCAGCAAAATGGGCAGGTTTTAACCTGATATATACAACTATGGTTGCATGGGTCATGTCTTTTTTGGTATACAAGACAGGAATGGTTTTAGGTTTTGGTTAAAAGAATACTATGGAGGCCTTTTATGAAGCGGTTAAATATAGAAGTCAGCATTAAAAATATTAAAGCTATGCTGGCCATTACTGCAGTTTTATTGATTTTACCCGGGTTTGTTTTTGCACAGGAAAGACTTTCTTTAACGGCTGGTATCGCCAATATTCGATCAGGCCCTGGAACTGAATACGATGTTCTGTGGCAGGTCGAACAATATCATCCTTTCACAATTATCGAAAAAAAAGGGGATTGGTATAAAATAAAGGATTTTGAAAATGATGAGGCCTGGCTTAATAAAGCCCTTTTAGGCAAGATAGAAGGCGTGATTACAATAAAAGACAAGTGCAATATCAGATCCAGGCCAGATACCAAAAGCGAGGTTTTGTTTACAGTTGAAAAAGGCGTGCCGTTTAAGGTTCTTGAAAGAAAAGAAAACTGGATTAAAATTGAACATGGCGATGGTGATGTGGGTTGGATTTATAAAACACTTGTGTGGTAACTTTTAATTATTAATATATTTTTTAAGGTGGAATTAAAGAATGGCAGAGCAGAGAGTGTCAAATGAAAGAAAAAAGGAACTTGAGCAAATAGATCCTTTTCAGGCAAGCCTTTTAAAGGCAATGGCCTATGCAAAGGAATATAAAAAACAATTGATTTTGATCGCAGGTGCCATCGTTTTGGTGGCTGTGGTTTTTTCAGGGATTATGTACAATTTTAAAAAAGCTGAAAATACTGCTGCTCTGCTTGTAAGTCAAGCGCTAACCCAATATGCAACAATCAATGATCCCGACAAAGGGTATTTGGAAACCAGAGATGCCT
>JAHJDU010000349.1 GCA_018812385.1 Pseudomonadota bacterium | reverse complement strand
TTCACGGGCTGCTGCAACCAGTTCCCAGGTCACCTGCCGGATCTGGCCTTCAAAAATTTCTGCAATGATCAGTATCTGCATCATATCAGATCTTTTTCCCTTAAAAAAGCGAACAGCTGTCCTGCCTTGTCGGATAAAGATCCCTCCAATACCTGGCCGGATCTTGTTTTTTCCGGGTCTTCCATGCCGACACAGGATTCTCTTTCCTGGATTGGCTCAGGGAAAAGATCGGCTGCTGCAAGGGTTATGATCTGTTTTCGGTTTGCTGCCAGCATATTGGACAGACGGGGATATCTGGGAATATTGATTCCGGCTTGAATGGTCAGCACAGCCGGCAGCCGGATCACAAGGCAGTCCCGGAATCCGTTTTCCATCTCTCGTTCAACCTCAATTGCGTTGTCAGTGGTGAGCAGGGTGGTTTTCACTACTCCTGTAGCACAGGGGAACCCCATAATTCCGGCCAGCATGGGCCCGGTCTGTCCTGCCATCATATCCTCTGACATAATCCCGGTTAGAATCAGGTCGTATGATGTCTTTTTTGCCACAGCCGCAAGCCAGGAGGCCGTCATAAAAGACGAGATATACCCGGAATCTTCTGTGACAATATGATATCCCCTGTCCGCACCCATGCCAAAGGGGCGCCTGATGATTTTTTCGGCCGAAGGCGGTCCAACCGTCACAACATCCACATAAACCGGCTCCACTATCGGATCACCCGACTGTTCTTTTAGCAAAAGGGCTTCTTCCAGGGCATGTGCGTCAAACCGGTTCATGTCCCCGCCATCACCCACCTGCTTTACACAGACTAAAATTTTCATACGGTACCATACTCCGGAGGATGCATGATATCAAGAAAAATATGAACAAACGTTCATATTTCAAAGACAGGGGATGCTGACAAAAGACCCCTTATTCCACGGCTCTTATTTCTATATTCCTGCCGGCAAGATAGCTTTTTACACTTTGAATCTGAACCTCTTTCCTGTGAAAAATTCCAGCGGCCAGAGCGGCTTCTGCAGAGGTTTTTTCAAAAACTTCGGCAAAATGATCTTCACAACCAGCCCCGCTTGACGCAATTACAGGAATGGAAACAGCAGCCTTTACTGCATTGATCAATTCAAGGTCAAACCCTGAATTTGTCCCGTCTTTATCAATACAATTGAGAAGAATTTCCCCGGCACCAAGATCCTGGCAGGCTTTGGCCAATGCAACGGCATCAAGATCTCTTGTGGTCCTGCCGCCCTGGACCGTACACTGATACCAGCAGTATGCTTCATTGTCGGGCCCTGGAAAATCGGTTTTAATCACATGGTGTTTTTTTGCCTCATCAGGCGAGTGAACATAGACCCTTTTAGGATCTATGGAAATAACAACAGCCTGATTCCCATAGACTCTGGAAATTTGTTCAATAGAACTTTTCCCGGATTTTTTTCCTGTTTTCAGATATTCTTCGGCAATATAGACGGCATCACTGCCAATGGATATTTTATCAGCACCAGACCTGAAATACTGGGTAGCCACATCAAGGGCTGTATATGATTTCCCGTTGCTGTCTGTATAATCCCTGATCCCGCCGCCAATGGTCAGGGGCACAAAAACATTTTTACTGGTTTTTTCAAGGACGTCTATCATGGGCATGTCTTTTAGAGGAAAATCCCTGAATCCGGTGATATTTAAAAAAGTGATTTCATCGGCGCCCTCTTCATAATACCGTCGGGCAAGTTCAACAGGTTTACCCAGATTCCTGACATCCCCTTTTTCTCTTACATCATACTGGTCCCCTTTGGTCACAACAAGGTCGCCATTATCATTGGCCCTGACATCCAGGCAGGCGACAATTCTTTTTGAAAGCCCTTTTCCTTTGATGTCAACTTTGTGTCGGGATTTCAGATCCTTTTGATAAATAAAATTTTCAAGCATTTTGATGCCGCTGTTTCCACTTTTTTCCGGGTGAAACTGGGTACCGATGATATTACCTTTTTGAACACTACTCACAAATTCATAATCATAATGTGTTGTGGTTAACACAACAGAGGAATCCTCAGGTACAATATGATAGGAATGAACAAAATAAAATTTTGTGTCCGTAGCAATACCATTAAAAACCGGCGAATCCTTTTTCAGGTTTACCCCGTTCCAGCCGATATGGGGAACTGCAAGTCTGGTTTTAAACCGTTTGACAATGCCCTTGAAAACCCCGAGGCTTTCATTGCCTGAAAAGTCTTCCTCACTGCCCTCAAAAAGAGCCTGCATGCCAAGGCAAATGCCAAAAAAAGGTTGGTCAGCCTTAAGATATTCTTGCAAAGGATGTATATAGTTTTTTTCGTGGAGAATTTTGATCATGTTTTCATAATTTCCCACACCTGGAAACAACAATTTTTGGGCATCCAAAATATCAGAAGGTTTTTTAACTGATTTGATTTTCCCGCCCAGTTTTTCAATGGCATTGACCACACTTCTAACATTACCGGCACCATAATCAAGTACTGTAATCATATTGTTTTTCTATCCTTAAATAGTGTTTGAACGGCTCGTAGAGGAGCAATGCTCACAAACTCACCCATCTACTGCGTTGCTGCAAAATCCTGCCAAATTATAAATCGGGCCTCATGTACAGTAGTACACTCCGGTTTCAAGATTTTTTGCGCCTTGTATATGGG